>JAGIAB010000078.1:0-8250 GCA_017745135.1 Flavisolibacter sp. | reverse complement strand
GGTTTGGTATCCATGTAAAGATTACCAGGGAGATGAGCCGGATAATGGAGCGACATTAACCATCAATGTTCCAAAGGATTTGGTCGCGGTTGGTAATGGACGATTAGATTCGAAATCCGAAACTCAAAATTTTAATTTGTACACCTGGGAGGTAAAATCTCCGATCAATAATTACTCAATCGTTCCTTATATTGGTCACTATGTAAACTGGAGCGACACCCTGCAAGGAGAAAAAGGAAAACTGGACTTGAATTATTGGGTTTTGGATTATGATTTATCCAAAGCAAAAAAACAATTTGAACAGGTAAAACCGATGCTTCGTGCTTTTGAGTATTGGTTTGGCCCTTATCCATTTTACGAAGACGGCTTTCAATTGATAGAAGCACCTCATTTGGGAATGGAACACCAAAGTGCAGTGGCTTACGGCAATCAGTTTTCAAATGGTTACCTGGGCACTGATCTTTCTGGTAGCAGTTGGGGATTGAAATGGGATTACATTATTGTTCATGAAAGCGGACACGAATGGTTTGGCAATAATATCACCACTAAAGATATTGCCGATATGTGGGTTCATGAAGGGTTTACCGATTATTCTGAAACACTTTTTACGGAATATTATTATGGTAAAAAAGCCGCTAACGAATATCTGCAGGGACTGAGAAAAAACATTGCGAACGACAAACCGATTATCGGACCTTATGGCGTAAACCAGGAAGGCAGCGGAGATATGTATTACAAAGGAGCAAACCTGATCCATACTATTCGCCAGGTAATTAATGATGATGAAAAATTCAGGCAGATACTGAGAGGATTGAATAAAGATTTTTATCATCAAACCGTTACTTCCAAACAGGTAGAAACTTATATCAGCCAAAAAGCAGGGAAAGACCTTAGTAAAATATTTGACCAGTATTTAAGAACTGCCCAAATTCCCACACTTCAGTTAAAAGCAGAAGGCGATAAAATAAAATTCAAATGGACGAACTGCATTGCAGGATTTGATATGCCGGTAAAACTCACCAATGGTCAGTGGGTCCATCCAACCACAACAGAACAAAAAATAAAACTGGAGGGAAGTAAATTTTCAAACATTGCTGTTGATGAGAACTTTTACATTAACATAAAAAAGCAAAATTGACCGGCCGCATGATTATTAAAATCAAAGGTCAAAAACCTGTACATTTTTATTTTCGGCTGAATACGACTAATCTTGCGAACAGTTTCTCATTAATCCTTTAAATCTCATTAATCCTGGTTCAGACAAAATGAGCACCATTCGCAGGCAGGCTATTATTTCTTCGTTACTTATTTATGTTGGATTTGCCTTTGGTGCACTCAACACGTATTTGTTTACCAAACAAGGGCTTTTTACCCCGGAGCAATACGGATTGACCAGGGCCTTCATTGTAATAGGACAGTTTTTTTACGGATTTGCGGGTTTTGGATTTGCATCGGTCATTTATAAATTTTACCCCTATTACAAAGACAATCTTCCGGTTAACAAAAACGATTTGCTTACAGTAGGTTTCATAGTGGCTTTTACAGGCTTTGTGCTAACGGTTTGCGGCGGCATTTTATTCGAATCGGTGGTGGTGAAAAAATTCATTGCCAAATCACCGCTGATTGTACGATATTATTATTGGGTATTTCCGTTTACTTTTTTCCTTTTGTTTTTTTCGGTGATGGAAGCGTATGCCTGGAGCATTGGCAAAACCATTTTGCCCAATTTTTTAAGAGAAGCAGGCTTTCGGGTGCTCACCACCCTGCTCATTATAGTTTTTCTTGTTACTGGCAAAAACTTCGATCTTTTTATCCGGTTGTTTTCGCTTGCCTACGCCATCAGCTTTTTCGTCCTGCTGATCTATCTGATCAAAACCCACGAGTTCCGTTTTGTTACCGAAATCAGCCGCGTAACCAAAAAATTTAAAAAGAAAATTTTGGGCCTCATGGCCTATACTTACGGAGGCAATATTGTTACCATCACGGCGCAAAGCGTTGACTTTTTAGCGATTGCTTCTTTCAGGGGATTGAACTTTGGAGCCGTGTTTGATTTCAGCTCCTACCTGGCCAATGTCATTCAGGTACCGCAACGAAGTTTGATTTCTGTTTCCATTCCCGTGCTGTCCAGAGCCTGGAAGGATAAAGACTTTGCCACAATTGACCGTGTATATAAAAAATCCAGCCTCAACCTGCTGCTCATATCAACATTTATTTTTGCACTCATTTGGCTCAATTACGAAAATGCCATACGATTTCTTCACCTCGATCCGATTTACGAACAGGGAAAATGGGTTGTTTTTTTTCTGGCCATGAAAAATATTGTGGATATGGGAACCGGAGTTAATGGCCAGATCATAGCTACATCAACATTTTGGCGGTTTGATTTTTTCAGCGGCATTATCCTGCTGTTGCTCGCCGTACCTCTGAATATTATTTTGGTGAAACAATATGGCATTATTGGTTCAGCCTGGTCCAATCTGGCATCCTATATTATTTACAATACCATTCGCATTGTTTTTTTGAAACGAAGATTTAACCTGCAGCCTTTTAGCAGGCAAACGCTTTTTGTTTTAGCACACAGCATTGCCTGCTTTGTGCTCATTTATTTCTTGTTTAAAAACCTGGAGGGATTAACCGGCATTGTTTTGCGCAGCATAACATTTATGGTTTTGTACATCACAACCGCTTTTTATTTTAAATTATCGGCAGATATAGAACCAGTGCTGCAAACGATCAAAAAGAAATTAAGGCTTGGTAACTAAAGCCGTGATCTGATCAGCCTCCACCCTTCCTACTCCAATAAATCTTTTCATCCAGTACTCATCATACAAATCGCTGATGGTAACACCGCTTGTTGATGCATGAAAGAATTTATTGTTTTGAAGATATAGGCCTACATGCGATACGCCACCGGTCGTGTTAAAGAAAACAAGATCGCCTTCTTTTAGTTCTGTGCGGGAAATTTTACGTGAAAAATTATATTGCTCCTTTGCGGTACGAGGGATGCTGATACCGTATAAACCGGTAAATAAAATTTGCATTAAAGCGGAACAATCAATGCCATCCTTTGCAGCACCACCAAGACGGTAACGGGTGCCTATCCACTCATCCAGCATCTTAAGCAAATTTAAATTAAGGATTTGCTCCACTTCTACATCCAACAACAAAGCATATTTCAATTGAAGGCTCCCTGCATTTTCAATAGTGGAGGTTTCAATCGGTAACGATGCAACTGTTTTCTTATCGTCTTTGAACAAGGAGTGTGAAAAAGCTGCTTTTGGATCTGAAGCATTATTCTGATCGGAGGAAGCCTCAACAGTGATCTCATCCAAAAACTTAACTTCTTTTTTTACAGAAGTGCCTTGCTTTTTCTTTTGGGCCTGGACAGGAGAAATAGCTCCCAGGCTAAGGAAGAGAATGGTGGCTGCGAAGAGAATGTGTCTGCTCATAAGGTTTCTTTAGTAACATGGATGGTCTGCGAAAATAAAAAAATTTTCCACAAGGTGTGGACTAATTTCAACGTTCTGTTATAAGTTTTATTGCCGTCTTAGGATGTAAATTGCACTTCCGACCTTTCTATACCCATTTATTTGACAGAGATCAAGAGGAGTTTACGACATGAAATTTTCACATTTACACGTTCATACACAATATTCTTTACTGGATGGGGCCGCTTCCATCCCTTCCCTGTATAAAAAAGCCATTGATGATGGAATGCCTGCTTTGGCCATTTCAGATCATGGAAATATGTTTGGAGCTTTTGAATTTGTTTCCCAGGCCTATAAACATTTGGATGAAAACGGCAAACCTAAAGTAAAACCCATCGTGGGTTGCGAGTTTTATGTTGTCACAGATCGCCATCAAAGAACATTTACCAAAGAACAAAAAGACCACCGTTATCACCAAATTCTTTTAGCAAAGAATGAAATTGGCTACCGTAACCTGGTAAAGCTTACTTCGCTTGGGTACATGGAAGGCTTGTATGGCAAGTATCCGAGAATTGATAAAGAACTTATTGAAAAATATCATGAAGGCCTGATTGCTACCACTTGTTGTTTGGGCGCCATGGTGCCCCAGGCCATATTGAAAGGAAAAGAAGAGGAAGCTGAGAAAGAATTCAAATGGTGGCTGGATTTATTTGGAGATGATTACTACGTAGAGTTTCAGCGGCACGGAATGGCAGAACAGGATCGTGTGAATGAAGTGCTGATCAAATTCGCCAGAAAGCACAATGTAAAAATCATTGCATCAAACGATTCGCATTATACCGATGTTGAAGATTTCAATGCCCACGATATTTTGCTTTGCATCAACACGGGAGAAAAACTTTCCACTCCTGCCCTTCGCGAATTTGCAGACGACGATGTGAACATGAAGGACAAGCGCTTTGCTTTCCCTAACGACCAGTTCTATTTCAAGAAGACCGCTGAGATGACAGATCGTTTTAAAGATCTGCCGGAGGCGATTGATAATACCAATGAAATCGTTGATAAGGTTCAATTACTGAACCTGAAAAGAGACATTCTTCTTCCTGCCTTTCCTATTCCCAAAGAATTCCAGATCCATGACGATTCCAATTTGAATCAATGGGAATATCTTAAACACATTACCTACGAAGGCGCAAAAAAACGGTATTCAGAAATTACAGAAGACATTCGTGAACGCATCGATTTCGAATTGTTCACGATTAAAACCATGGGCTTCGCAGGTTATTTCTTAATTGTATCTGATTTCATCAAAGCAGGAAGAGAGTTGGGCGTATTTGTTGGCCCGGGTCGTGGTTCAGCCGCAGGTAGTGTTGTGGCCTATTGCATCGGCATCACTAACATCGACCCGATCAAATACAATTTACTATTTGAAAGATTTTTGAATCCGGACCGTAAATCGATGCCGGATATTGATACCGACTTTGATGATGTGGGCCGCCAAAAAGTAATTGATTACGTTGTTGAAAAATACGGCAAGAACCAGGTAGCACAAATTGTTACCTATGGCACCATGGCTGCCAAGATGAGTATCAAGGACGTGGCCCGTGTGATGGATTTACCCCTTCCCGAATCCAATGCGCTTGCCAAACTGGTTCCTGAAAAACCAGGAACCAAATTGTATCGTGTTCTTCATGCGCCGCTTACTGCAAAAGAAGGTGATAAACCTTTGGATGAAGAATATGGAAGTGACGATGTGGAAAATGCAAAAAAGCTTCGTGAGATTTATAATGGAAAAGGACTGACATCAGATGTGTTGCACATTGCGGAGAGATTGGAAGGCTCTGTTCGCAACACAGGCATTCATGCTGCAGGTATCATCATCGCACCAAAAGATTTGACGGAACTGATTCCGGTATTCACTTCAAAGGATACCAACCTTTGCATCACGCAAATTGAAGGAAGCATTATTGAAGATAGTGGTGTAATTAAGATGGACTTCCTCGGTTTGAAAACGCTTACCATCATTAAAGATGCTTTAGAAATCATCAAACAAAAGCATGGAGTTGAAATTGATATTGACAACATTCCTTTAGATGATGCTAAGACTTACGAACTCTATCAGCGTGGTGATACCATCGCCACATTCCAGTTTGAAAGTCCCGGGATGCAGAAATACCTGAAGGAATTAAAGCCCGACCAGTTTGCCGATCTTATTGCGATGAACGCCTTGTATCGTCCGGGCCCAATGGCTTACATCCCCCGTTATGTTGATCGCAAGCATGGATTGGAAGAAGTGACGTATGATCTTCCTGCCATGGAAGAATACCTCCAGGAAACCTATGGTATTACGGTGTACCAGGAACAGGTGATGTTGTTGGCGCAAAAATTAGCAGGCTTCAGTAAAGGTGATGCAGACGTATTGCGTAAAGCGATGGGTAAAAAAGACCGGAAGACGCTGGACAAGATGAAAGGCAAATTCATCGAAGGAGCAACGTCAAAAGGTCATCCTGCAAAAGTTTTGGAAAAAGTTTGGACAGACTGGGAAGCCTTTGCACAATACGCATTTAATAAATCTCACTCTACTTGCTATGCTTATGTAGCGTATCAAACTGCTTATTTAAAAGCACATTATCCTGCCGAATACATGGCTGCTGTATTGAATCATGCTGGCGCCATTGAAAAGCTGACCTTCTATATGGAAGAATGTAAGCGCATGGGAATAAAAGTGCTGGGCCCAAGCATCAATGAATCGCTGAAAGGATTTGCAGTAAACGAAAGTGGAGACCTTCGTTTTGGTTTGGGTGGATTGAAAGGCGTTGGCGAAGCAGCTATTGAAAATATGGTTGCAGAAAGGAGAAAAGAAGGCAGGTATAAAGATCCATTTGATTTTATTAAAAGAGTAAACTCGAAAGCGGTAAACAAAAGAACACTGGAGAGTTTAGTATATGCCGGTGCGTTTGACGAATTTCCCCAACTGCATCGTGCACAATACTTCTGCATACCGGAAGGTGAAACACAAACCGGCCTGGAGAAAATGACAAAATTTGCTGCCGTTGTGCAGGCGCAGGCTGTTAATTCAACCAATACATTATTTGGAGATTTACCGGCTGTACTCGATATCAAACCACCGCATATTCCCAACTGCCCTCAATGGTCATTAACAGAGCAACTCGATAGAGAAAAGGAGGTGACCGGAATTTATTTAAGCGGCCACCCGCTCGACCATTACAAGTTTGAGATCAAACACTATGGCATTACTTCCATCCAGGAGTTTAATGAAGTAAAAGAATCACAAACCTTGGCAAGCAGTGGAAAGAGTTACAAAATGCTGGCCTTAGTTTCCGTTGCCAATCATCGTATTTCAAGACAGGGGAACAAGTTTGGCTCTTTTGTTCTTGAAGATTACACAGGCAAAACTGAAATTGTTTTGTTTGGCGATGACTACGTTCGATACAACCAGTATTTACAACAAGGCCAGGCAATTTTTATCACCGGTTCTTTCAAGCAACGCTTTGCCAAATCTGAATATGAGTTCCGCATGGCATCTGTTGCTTTGGCAGAAAATGTGAAAAGACAGTTAACGAAACAGTTGCAATTGGAGATGGATGTCAGGAATATTCAAAAAGACACTGTTGATTTTTTAGCAGATAATATCAGGCAATATCCCGGCAATTCAAGCCTTAGGGTCATTATTTCAGAACCTAAGAATAACCTTAAGGCAAATTTGGTTACGTTAGACAGTGGCTTTGAAATGAATGCAGATTTAATTCATTTTTTAGAAAACAAACCGGAGATTGACGTACAGGTGACAGCAGTATGAGAAAGAAGTTGCAAGTTGCAGGTTACAAGTTACACTTTGACAAAATGACCCTGAAACCTGAAATAAGTAGCCTGTAACTAAAATAACTGCCAACAGTGCATGTAAAACGGGTTGGAGTTAAATTTGCAGACTCAAACAATAATTGATTTAAAAAACCAGAAATATGGCACAAGCATTCACAGATTCAAACTTTCAAACTGAAGTATTAAGTTCAGATAAATTAACTGTTGTAGACTTTTGGGCTGAGTGGTGCGGACCCTGCCGTGCAATTGGACCCGTTATTGAAGAATTGTCAAAAGAATATGCAGGTAAAGTAAATGTAGGTAAAGTAAACGTTGATGAAAACCCACAGGTGAGCATGAATTACGGTATCACTTCTATCCCTGCTATTCTGTTTATCAAAAACGGACAGGTTGTTGACAAGTTAGTTGGTGCGCAACCCAAAGGAAACTTTGTAAAAAAGATTGAAGCACATTTGAGTTAATGACGTTATGTGTTTAAATTCTTAAAAGCATCCTATTAGGGTGCTTTTCTTTTTGCAAATAGTATTGTTTTTTAAATTTGGTAAAAGACAACGCATGAAACCATCAGAGATCAGGAAAAACTTCATCACTATATTGACACGGCAGACGAGAAGAAAATTAAAGCCATTTTTACAATGGTAGAGGAAGAAATTGAAGAAACTTATGAGCACTGGAACAACAGTAATTTTTTAAACGAGTTAAAAGAGCAGGAAGATAAATACCTGAAAGGAAAATTGAAAACATATTCTATTGAAGAATCACTTTCAAATGCCACATCTGCTATTAAGAAAATAAAAAAGAAAGGTTGAGCTTCCGACTGACTTTATCAGAAAAGGCGGATAAGGATCTTACCGAAGCAGCTGTCTGGTATGAACGGAAAGCCGAAGGCCTTGGTACAAGATTCAAAGAAGTTATTGGAAGAAAACTCCGCTGATCGAACAATATCCTGAACGTTATCCGGCACGAAAAGCAATTTCAG
>JAGIAB010000077.1:459-10520 GCA_017745135.1 Flavisolibacter sp. | reverse complement strand
AACATCGCAGGCTATATGGAAATTGCCATCAACAAAGGCAATGCCGCCGGTTTATTTGGCTTGCGTGGTTATAATGAAGGAAACAACGGACAGGTTTCTACAATGGTGCAAAACCGGTTGTTTTACCAAACGGTGAAAGTATTTTTTCAGTGACGTATTTATTTAGCGAACTAATTGCTACTATCAGCACCTGTTGTGTCTGTCTCGCTTTAGGCGATGATCACTCACTTGCACGTTCGGTAATTCTATTCATCATTGCACAAGTGTCATCACATCAATTACCGTCGCTTTTAAGCGACAGGTTGAGAAGAACTTTCTTCATCGGCTTTAGCCACACATTGTTTTTAATGAATATGGCTAAAGCCGGTTGCAATAAACATTGTAATCCCCGACTTAAAGTCCGGGCAATTAAATGAAAACTCTTCGAAAGTGATGATAAGCGATAAGAACGGTGAATCTCGCCTGAGGCGAGACGACGCAAGCAAAGTCAAATAGTAGCAATGCAGACCGGGTCATAAAAATCTTCTTCTTATAAAAATTCATCTCTTAATGTCCATCACCGTTCAATCTTCACAGCCCTTATCCGTCCACATGCTCAAAATAATCGTATAATAACCCGCAGCCATAACTTCAAACTTCAAACCTCGAACAAATTTATAACCCAACGCAAACCCCAAACTCCAAACCCCTAACCACCACCCCCTTGCTCTTTTAACTTTTCGCATATTCTTTTCCTCTTAATTTAGTCGCTTCCCTATTTTTGCCTGTCTTTAAACGGGCTCGTGTTAAAGATCAAAATCTAACCACACTGTATGAATTTTAGAAAAGTCAATAACATTGCCGGATGGGTTGTGTTTGTTATCGCTTCACTTGTTTACATTCTGACTACTGAAAAAAGAGGAAGCTTTTGGGATTGCGGCGAATTTGTTTCGGCCTGCTACAAGGTACAGTTGCCTCACCCGCCGGGTGCCCCACTGTTTGTTTTATTAGGCCGCTTCTTTATTATTCTTTTTGGCGATAACCCAATGACCGCTGCAAAAGCAGTGAACGTTATGAACGCCATTGCCAGCGGTGCTACTATTTTGTTCCTCTTCTGGACCATTACCCATTTTGCACGTAAGCTCCTGATTGGCTCTCACGATGAACCAAATCGTTTACAAACCTACACAGTAATTGGTGCAGGCATTGTTGGCGGACTGGCTTATACATTTACAGATTCGTTCTGGTACAGTGCAGTGGAAGGCGAGGTGTATGCTTTGTCCTCGTTCTTTACCGGCCTGGCATTCTGGGCTATTTTAAAATGGGAACATGCCAACGACCTTGCCGGTAACGACAGGCAATTGCGCAACCGTGCAGACCGATGGATTGTTTTTCTGTTCTTCTCTCTCGGTTTATCGATAGGTATTCACCTTTTAGGATTGTTGGTAATTCCGGCAGCCGTAATGGTGTATTATTATAATCGTTATACCTATACCCGCAAAGGGGCCATTATTGCTTTTATTATTGGCTGTATCCTCACAGGCTTGGTGCAGGTAGTGGTTATTAAATGGAGTGTTTCTCTTGCCGGCAAATTTGATATTGCTTTTGTAAACACGTTTAATCTTCCTTTCTTCTCAGGCTTTGCTTTTTTCTTTGTTCTTTTAGCAGTTTTGGTTTGGTTAGGCTTGCGCTGGGCAAATAAAAACAACTGGTCCTACCTTCGTTTAGGTTTGTGGTGCTTTGCATTTATGATGTTGGGCTACTCCGCTTATTTAACAACCATGGAGCGTTCCAATGCCGATCCTGCGTTGGACATGAACAATGTTGACAACCCCATGAACCTTGTTTATTACCTGGGTCGTGAACAATATGGTTCGCAGCCGATTTTATACGGTACACATTTTCTGGCACAACCTACAGGTGTGGAAGACGGAAAGGTGCGCTATGAAAAAGGCCCCGACGAATATGTGAAGCTGGCTCCAGACAGAGAATATACTTACGACAGCAGGGATTACCGTTTGTTCCCCCGTGTATGGGATCCTTCCAATGAGCAATACCACGCAGACTATTATATAAGCTGGCTGAATTTACCTACCGAAAATGCACAAAACAGGTGCTACATCATAAGCAATAACGACGGAATTGCGCAGGTTCAGGAGGAAAGCGGGCAGCAAAGAAAATATTATTATGATGATGATTACAGGCCGGCACCAAGAGCAAAGGAGGGTTCTGTTGTAGAAGCAGGGCAACCTATTGCCGTTAAAGTTCCTACGCTTGCTGATAATATCCGTTGGACCATGACCTATCAGATGGGCTTCATGTACTGGAGATATTTCATGTGGAATTTTGCGGGCAAGCAAAACGATATCCAGGGTGGCGGAAACCGCAGGGATGGCAACTGGGCAACCGGAATTTCTGTTATTGATAATTTACGCCTTGGCGATCAATCCAAAATGCCCGAGAGCATAAAGCATAATAAAGAGCACAACAAATTGTTCTTATTGCCTTTCATTCTTGGTATCATCGGTTGCGTTTACCAGTTCCTGAAAAATCGCCAGGACTGGATTGTATCCTTCCTGCTGTTTTTCTTTACCGGTGTTGCCATTGTAATTTATCTGAACCAGGCAGGTAATCAGCCCCGTGAACGTGATTACGCTTTTGCCGGTTCATTCTATGCTTATGCCATTTGGATCGGTCTTGCAGTGGTTGCTCTTGTAAGAATGGCCCGCGACATCCAGGATAAAATAAATTTCAAAAACACAGTACTCTACAGTGGTGCGGCCACATTCCTCATCATGCTGATGGCTGACGCTAATGCTGTAAATGGAAAAACTTTTCTGGCAGCTCTTCTTGGCGGCATACTTGGTGCTGCTATTACAGCCGCTCTGACTTATGCCATTCGTGCTGTTTCCAATAAAGGAGAGAATCTTCGCTTATCGGGAATTGCAGCAACTGTTGTATGTTTAATTGTACCCATCATTATGGCTGCACAGGAATGGGACGACCATGACCGCAGTAATAAAACACTGGCTCCTGATATTGCATACGACTATTTAGTGGCCTGTCCGAAAGACGCCATTCTTTTCACCTTTGGTGATAACGATACGTACCCGCTTTGGTATGCACAGGAAGTGGAAGGCGTTCGCCCTGATGTGCGGATTGTAAACACAAGTTTATTGGGTATTGACTGGTATGTAAATCAGCTTCGTTATAAAGTCAATCAAAGCCCTGCTTTCGATGTAATCCTTACCGAAGATCAGTTACGCGGTTTCAATTATTTGATCAATACCGGGGACAAGTCAAATTCCACACAGCCCTTGTACCAGTTCATGAAGAATAGCTTAGGAACAGCATTGAATACTCCTGAAAACAGGTCTGGATTAAGAATTGGTGTTCCTTCACGATTTACCGTTCCGGTTGATGTGAATTATGTAAAGCAAGCTGGATTAGTAAAACCAACCGATTCTGTTCTGAATGAAGTGGTTTTGGAGATTTCACCAAACAAAACTTTCTTTTCTCTGGATCAGCTTACAATGTTGAGCATATTGGCTTCATCAAATTGGAGAAGGCCTATTTGTTTTACTTCTCCTTATGGCGAAGTTGGTTTTGGTCCTTACCTGCGCCAGGAAGGTTTGATCTATCGTGTGGTTCCAGTTGCCGTTAACAACGGTCAATCGCAAAGCCTTGCTATGGATGTCGACAAAACAAAAGACCTGCTGATGAATCAATTCCGTGGTGGTAATGCCAACCAGCCAGGCGTTTATTTCGACGAAGAGAACCGCAGGCATTTGTTGAGTATTCGTGCCACTTATGCTCAGGCTGCCATCAACCTGGCTAATGAAGGAAGAAAGCAGGAAGCTGTTGCTTTGCTCGACAGATCAGAATCACTCATTTACCCGGAAGCCCTACCTTATGCGATGGTAAGCCGTAACAATGGACATAATGTAACATCCAAAGCCTATCTGGAGGCAGCTTATAAAGCAGGTCATACAGTATTAGCTAAAAAAATAAAGGACGCTTTGACTAAAGACCTTAACGAGCAATTGAATTATTACAAATACCTGCAGGATAAACGTCCTGAATATTACAATGGCGACCTGATGGATGATGAACGTTATTGTAAATATATGCTTCAAGTCATACAAGGGCTGGAGCAACAGTACAATCCTGGTGCTGTCAATGTAACAGAACAGCCGGGACAAAGGGCTGACAGTTCCAACCCAAACGACAGTAATAAAAAATAAGTTCTTAAAAATCCCGGTAAAACGCCGGGATTTTTCTTTAACACCACAGTTGAAACAAACAAAGCATAATTATTGTAGATTGCTGTACGTGAGTGGTGAATGGTCAATTGTGAATGCAAGAGTTCTTTCATCAGTTATCTCCAACCACACAACGCAAACGTATATTTAAAGATCGCTTTGAGTTAGTGAGCCTTCTATTGACCATTTACCATTGACCATTCACGAAAAAACAACACCCCATGCGAGGCTTTCATTTTTCAAAATTTGATCCCAACGAAAATGGCAAAACCAAATTTGACCAGTTGCTGGATCTTTTCATGCAATTACTGACCTACACCAGTGGTGATGTTTCAGAAGCACTGGATTGGATGAATCAATTGGACCGCCAGTACGAACTGACCAATGAAGAATATGGAATGGGAGATTTTATTGAAGAACTTAAAGACAAAGGTTACATCACCGAGGATGAACAAAAAACCGAAATAAAAATTACTCCAAAAACCGAACAAGGCATTCGTAAAAGAAGCCTGGAAGAAATTTTTGGCAAGCTTAAAAAAACAAAGACAGGTGATCACACCACTTTCAAACCTGGTTTGGGAGATGAGATCAGTCCGGATACAAGACCCTTCCAGTTTGGTGATATGCTGGAGCAAATTGATTTCACTGAATCCATCCGTAATGCTCAGATCAATCATGGATTGGACTCCTTCACCATGCAGGAAGATGATCTGCAAATAAGAGAAACCGATTTCAAAGCACAGACTTCAACAGTGCTGATGATCGATATCTCCCACTCTATGATTTTGTATGGAGAAGATCGCATCACTCCCGCAAAGAAAGTGGCGATGGCTTTGAGTGAACTCATCACAACAAAATATCCAAAAGACACATTGGATATTGTTGTGTTTGGGAACGATGCCTGGCCTGTAGAAATAAAAGATCTTCCTTATTTACAAGTCGGACCTTATCATACCAACACGGTTGCAGGTTTGGAATTGGCAATGGATATTTTGCGGAGAAGAAAAAATCCGAATAAGCAAATCTTCATGATCACGGATGGCAAACCAACCTGTTTGAAAATTGGAAAACGTTACTACAAAAACAGTTTTGGTTTAGATAGAAAAGTAACCAGCCGTTGTTTGAATCTGGCAGCGCAGTGTAAAAAACTAAAAATACCAATCACTACTTTCATGATTGCAACTGATCCTTACTTGCAGCGCTTTGTGCAAGAGTTTACTGAAACCAATAATGGCAAGGCCTATTTTGCAAGTTTGGATAGACTGGGTGCGTTTATATTCAGAGATTTTGAAAGTGGAAAGAGAAAGACGGTTTATTAGTCTGAACCATGATTTGGGTAGATTTTATTGATTTAGAGGAAAAGGGTCTCCTACAAATTTTTGATTTTCTAATCTTTTAAATTGAAGGCTTGTGCTTCCAAAATTGATAAGTAAGCCCACTTGAATGTTATAAGCTTCTAAATAGTTCTTTGCCTGCGCAAGATGTACATTTTCTAATTGAATGATCGCTTTTAATTCAACCATTATTTTTCCTTCAACAAAAAAATACTGGAAACTTCAGTTGAATTCAAAGACTTAATGGGAAGTATGCTGAACATTCAATCATCCGGCTCTTTTGATGATATAGATGAAGAAGATTTTAACTGATTGCATTCCGCTTAAAAAATAATAGCTTGTATTAATTCAAAAGGCCTTCTCGCAAAGGCCTTTTGATCATAAATTAACCAACTCAAAAACTATTTGATCAGCAAACCAGGTTTGAATCCCGCATTGGTTGACACCAGGATAAATTTAAACGCTGCATCAAAAAATGATATTAACCTCACGTTCCAAATCTACCCTGAATGTCTTTTTTACAGATTGAATGATTTCCTCGCTTAAATCAAAAATTTCTTTGCCCGGTGCACTGCCATAATTTACCAATACTAATGCTTGTTTAGGATAGCAACCAGCATCACCTTTACGATATCCTTTCCATCCACATTGTTCAATCAACCAGCCGGCCGCAAGCTTTGTATGATCATTGCCTGACGGGAAAGCAACAATATTGGGAAAAGCTTTTTTTAATTCAAGGTATTGTTCATTGGAGATGATTGGATTCTTGAAAAAGCTTCCGGCATTTCCCACTTCCTTTGGATCAGGCAATTTGGAAGTGCGGATATTTATCACTGCCTGCGAGATGGCCTGAATGCTTAACTCCTTCACTCCCATCCTTTCCAATTCCTGGTTGATGGCGCCATAGCTGGTATTGAAAAAAGGCCGTTTGTTTAACCGGTAAGTAACATTGGCAATTACAAACTGGTCCTTATATTTATTTTTAAAGACACTCTCCCGGTAACCAAAATCACAATCTGTCAATGAAAACTTTTCAATAAACTTTTCCTGCTTATGAAAAGCTTCCAGTTCATAAAACACATCCTTAATTTCTACACCATAAGCGCCAATGTTTTGCATAGGCGACGCCCCGACATTTCCCGGTATCAATGAAAGATTTTCAACACCTGCATAATTATGTTGAACGCAATGCATCACAAACTGGTGCCAGTTTTCTCCTGCGCCGACCTTAATGTAAATGTGATCTTCATCTTCGTTTACAACCTCAATCCCTTTGATCTCGTTCTTTAAAACAATTCCATCAAAATCTTTGGTAAGTAAAATATTGCTGCCTCCACCTAAAATCAGTTTGGAGTTTGGAGTTTGGAGTTTGGAGTTTAGGACTTCCTCTAGTTCAGCTATGCTTTCGAATGTTGCAAAATATTTTGCTGCTGCATCTATACCGAATGTATTATACTGTTTGAGAGAGATATTTTCCTGTACGTTCATCAAATTCAAATTTCAAATCATCAAATTTAAATCGCATCCACATCCGGAACGATGATCACTTTTTTAAACCGTTTTATATTATGAAGGTTGGCGCACTCTTTTAAAATATCTTTTTTACAAGCGTGGATCAACTGCCGGTCTTTCGGTAGCTTAAACAACATTTCCATCAGGAACATGTTGCGTACACGATTGACTACCGGCTCTGCGGGACCGACAATATATTTTCCCCAGGTGATGTCCAGCGCTTTCGCAAAGGAATGTGCGGCATCAAACGCCACGTCTCTTTCTTTATCGCGAAAATGAATATTGATGATACGTGAAAAAGGTGGATAGAAAAACTGTTTTCGCTTTTCAATCTCTTCCTTGTACATCGCCAAAAAATCATGTTGAGCCACATGCTGTAAAACAGGATGGGCAGGATTCATTGTCTGGATCATTACTTTTCCTTTGCCATCCATTCTGCCGGCACGGCCGCTTACCTGCTCCATCAATTGAAACGCTCTTTCATTCACACGGAAATCGGCAAAATGCAAAAGGCCATCGGCATCTAAAATTCCAACGAGATCAACATTGTCAAAATCCAAACCTTTAACCACCATTTGCGTTCCTACCAGCACATCAATTTTTTTTTGCTCGAATTGCTGTATCAGCACATCATGTGCATTCTTATTTCTTACCGTATCAAAATCCATTCTGCCGATCTTCACATCTTTCAATTCCGTATCCAGCACCTCTTCAATTTTTTCCGTACCAAAATTTCTTTGCGCCAGTTTATCACTTCCGCAAGCCTGGCAGGTATTCATTGGAGGATACACATTTCCGCAGTAATGACATTTCAGTTTGTTGGAAAACTTGTGATAGGTCAGTGAAACATCGCAGTTCCTGCATTGAGCAATCCATCCGCAAACCGTGCACACCTGGTAAGGAGCATAACCACGACGGTTTTGAAAGAGTATCACCTGTTTGTGATTGAAAACGGTTTGTTTTATTTCATCCAGCAACTGCGGCGAGATCATTATTTTTTCTCCGGGGCGATGCGCTATAGTCCGGTTGTCCACCATTTCAATGGATGGGAGCTTTACTTCTCGGTAACGCTCCGTCAATTCCACCAAACCATATTTATCATTCTTTGCGTTGAAGTAAGTTTCCAAACCAGGCGTTGCACTTCCCAATAACACTTTTGAAGCCGTGAGTGAAGCCATGTAAACCGCAGCATCACGGCCATGATATCTTGGAGCAGGATCTTGTTGTTTGTAAGAAGTATCGTGCTCTTCATCGCAAATGATCAAACCAAGGTCAAGAAAAGGAAGAAACAAAGACGATCTGGCACCGAGAACAATTTTTAATTCGCCGGTCTTTACTTTGTTCCAGATCTCTACTCTTTCATTCTGGCTGAACTTGGAATGATAAATACCAATATGTCCTCCAAAATGTTTTTGCAGTCGGCGAATGATTTGCGAGGTCAATGCAATCTCCGGCAGCATGTACAACACCTGCTCGCCCCTTCGAATGTATTGCTCAATTAATTTGATGTACAAATGTGTTTTACCGCTGGATGTAATTCCATGGAGCAGGCAAACCTGTTTTTCCTGCAATAAATTTTGAAGCTTGTTGTACGCTTCCTGTTGAGCAGGTGTCAATTCAAAATCAACATTCACATCTTTTGGTGCATAAACAAGGCGGTCAACACTTCGCTTTTCGATGCGAAGGATTTCTTTTTCAACCAGGCCTTTTAATTGTGCGTCCGATGCTCCTGATTTTTTAAGTAGTTCTGTTTTTGTTACTTCTCCCTGTGTTTTCACCAGGTGTAAGTAACCTAACAACAATTCCATTTGCTTGGGTGCCCGTCCCCAGTTATTCAATAATTCCGAAAGTTTATCCTCGTTATCGTATTCATGATTGAGCAAAACAAATGTTTCCTTCTTCGGATTAAAGGTTTGCTTTAGCGACTCCCAGACAAAACAAATTTTTTTCCCAATTAGCTTGTTCACGATTGGATAAACATGCGGGAGATCGAGGATTTGCTGTACTTCTGTCAACCGCAATTCATGTTTCATCAACAGGGCTTCAGCCACCAGGTATTCTTCATTATCGAGTGAAGAAAAATCATCGCCGTATTCTTCATTAAAAACCAAAATGGTTTCACTTGACAATTTGAAATGCGCAGGCAAGGCTGCTGCCATCACTTCACCTTCACTGCACATATAATAGTCCGCCATCCACTCCCAAAACTGCAGTTGATATTTTTGAACAACCGGTTCAGGGTCGAGGACATTGATAATGTCTTTCGCTGCAAAAGAAGTGGGAGCATCGTTATGAATGCGTTTGACAATGCCCGCATATTTTTTATTTTTTCCCAGGTTCACTTCCACGCGGCAGCCAACAGAGATCATGTCCAGCATAGGGTCGGGAATATGCCAGGTGTAGTTCTTAGGAAGGGCCAGAGGTATGATGACTTCTGCAAACATGGGCTGTAAAAATAGGGAAAGGGGGCGAGAGCATCCGGCAAGAGAAGTAAAATGAAAGGAACCGGAAAAGAACACCATGATGAGGATTGTTAAACTTTACCTGATTATCTATCTTTAATAAATTGACTGATTTTTAATCTGCAATACTGAATTACAGATTAAAACCCGAATTTGAAAATTGCTAAACGCAATCCTGTTCATCTCTAAATTGAAACGCTATGCCAGCTACTAAAACAAAAGGCGAATTATCAATAGAACAACGTAAAGAACTACTTGGAACATTGAAAGCCCGTTTTGAGAAAAACAGGCATCGGCACAAAGGTGTTGAGTGGGATAAAGTGCAGGCAAAACTGGAAGCAAATCCTGAAAAACTATGGTCGCTAAATGAAATGGAAAAAACCGGTGGTGAACCCGATGTTGTTGATATGGGCAATGATAAAAAATCAGGTGAATACATTTTTTGCGATTGTTCAACAGAAAGTCCAAAAGAACGCAGAAGCATTTGCTACGACCGCGAAGCGCTGGAAGCA
>JAGIAB010000077.1:0-449 GCA_017745135.1 Flavisolibacter sp. | reverse complement strand
AGCCCAAAGACAGCGCAATGAATATGGCGACTACTATGGGCATTGAGATATTAACGGAAGAACAATACAGGGAGCTGCAAAAACTTGAAAACTTTGATACAAAAACATCAAGCTGGATAAAAACACCTGATGCCATTAGAAAATTGGGCGGCGCTCTTTTTTGCGATCGTCGTTACAATACGGTTTTTGTATATCACAATGGAGCAGATTCTTATTATGCTGCAAGGGGATTTCGGGGGTTATTAAGGGTTTAGAGTGGTTTGTGCTTAAAGGTTGTAAGGAACCGGGGCGAGCCAGAATTCAGGAAATGGATTAGTGGTGAGTTGAGTGCTTTTGTTTCTCTTAACAATAATTTTATGAGCCTGTCTGCATTACTACTATTTGGCTTCGCTTGCGTCGCACTCGTGTACGTTTGGTAATTCTATGCAGCATATTCCACGCCACTAACT
>JAGIAB010000076.1:10260-10553 GCA_017745135.1 Flavisolibacter sp. | reverse complement strand
ATCTCCTGCGCCAGATCACCGCCTTTCAAGCAAATTAATCCGGATTTGTAAATGCTTTCCGCTTTTTCAAATTGAGAATTCTTCAACAGGGGTTTACTCCATTTCCACAATTCTTTCAAAGGAGCAACCGCACGGCTTACGGCAAAATCAAATTTTCTGGTTTTGATTTCTTCAGCACGAATGTGTTGCGTTGTAACATTCGTCAAACCAATGGCTTCCTTAACCGCTTCAATGATCTTTAATTTTTTATTGATGCTGTCAACCAAATGAAATTTTACTTCAGGAAAAAAAAT
>JAGIAB010000076.1:0-10250 GCA_017745135.1 Flavisolibacter sp. | reverse complement strand
GCAAGAGGAACTCCCGGAAAACCACCGCCTGTTCCAATGTCGATGATTTCCATTCCCGCAGGAAAGTCAAAAACAGCAGCAATGCTCAATGAATGCAAAACATGTTTTTCATATAAGCTATCAATGTCCTTTCTTGAAATGACATTGATCTTTGTATTCCACTCTTTGTATAAATTTTCAAGCGCTTTAAATTGTTCAATTTGTTTTGGAGTGAAGCCGGAAAAATATTTGGTGAGAAGGGCCGCCCCGGCCCCCTGTCCCCCGATGGGGGAACTTAGATTTGATGCGTCTTTATTTGTTTCCTGTTGCATTTTATAAGATGCAAAAGAACAAAATCTTTGCGATGGCGGGGCAAAGAGTGATGATAACAATAACTAAATGGTAGGCACAATGCAGATTATGGAGGGTTTTTAAAACGGATCTTCGATTTGGGTAGGGGAGAACGGTCGTTTTGAGCTTAGTAAATTGTTTTTTTTACCCAAATAAAAATGCCTCCACAGGATTGTGGAGGCCGGCATTGAAAAAGAAAGGTCAATCTTTCTTTTTCTTTATCTGGAATTGTCTTGAAATATTGAACCCGAAAAAGATATCGCCCTTGCCCCAATCGTATTCGGTGGCTGCTAAAAATGCTCTTTCGTTCATGCCTTTTGAATTGGTAAAGTGCAACTGAAAAACGTGGCCGCCGGTTTCCAGATCAAAACCAACGGAAAGCGGATTGTGAAATCTGGCTGCACTATTTTGGTTGACCACATAATGGTAATCAACATTAAAAGAAACGCGGCGGCTTAGTTTAATTCTTCCGCCAATCCCTGCTGCATACAAATCGTTCGGGTCTTGCTCTGTCGGTACCAGGTTGCGGTGTACAATTGATGGCATCAATTGCAGTGTCAATGCTTCACTGAATTTTCTGCCAACAATGACCTGCCCGTAATAAGCAGCACGTGAAGAAAAATAATTTTTTCTGGTAGGGTCGCTCCACTTTAGAGTTGTGAGCGTAGAACCTGCAATGGCAATTAAGGAAACAGGCGAGGCTTTTTGTTCTGTGGATTGTTGAATGAACCTGTATTTTACAAAGCCATCCAGTTCTTTGTTGAATGTGCTTCGGCCGATGCCAACTGTCAGGTCGCCGGTAATGCCATAGTCCAATCCCAATCTAACCGTTGCAGGACCATCCAGTCCGAAAAATTCGTAGGCGCCGCCATTCACTCTTCCAAAGCGGTGAAGAATTCGAAAGTCCAGCACGCCGGGCCTCAGCATTTCCATGCTGTGCGCCATAATCACCCGCGGCGACTTGAATGCATTGTAAACGTATTCTTTCTTTGATGTGTCTTCTCCAACTAAATTCAACAGGTTCGTGGTGTCCTGTGAAAAAGCTTTACCTGCAAGGGCAAAAAAAAACAGCAGGCAGGTTTTGACTTTCATCCGATCTAACTCTTTAGTGGTTCCAAATTGCAATCCACTGTAATTTTTATAGTGTTCGACACTTTTTCTTTTACAATGGAAGGAATTTTAATGTTGTAATCAGATATTAATACGTTGAAAGTTGAGGTGGCGTCTATTTTTCCACCATTAATTTTAAAAGTTCCTGTGGTTTCTACATCTTTTGTTACACCATGAATGGTAAGCTGGCCCTTTACCTTAGCATTGTAAGTGCCGTCTTTTTTATAATTGATTGCAGAGTTATTCGTGATCGTCCCTTTGAATTCAGATTTGGGATACTTATCACTCTCTACATAATTTTCATTAAAGTGCTGCTGCATCAATTGTTTTTCAAACTCAAAGCCCTTCATTTGAACCGCAAACTGAATAGCGCCAGTCTTTGAATCCACCACGGCGGTGACGGTTTTGTTTTTCGCTTCTATTTCTTCAATAGGAGCTTGTGAGAGAAAACTGATCTTTCCGGTTTTTGTATAGAATTTGTCCTGGGCAAAGGATACAGAGGCTGTTAATACTAAAGCCGTTACTACAATAAGATTTTTTAGCATGGGGTTTCTATTTTTTTAGAGAATGGATAAACTATTTTTTTTCTTTAACACCTGCAGAGCGTAGTTCTATTGTAGTTCCTAAACTGGCGAGCAGATCGTCACCATTTCCTTTATCATAACCGCTGCAAACTCCCTGTAATACAGCAACGGAGCCAGTTTTTAATTTTTCAACATCTTTCAGATGTCTTCTATCCAAACCCACCGTTACTTCAGATGCGCTGCCGTCTTCACCTAACACCACGGAGCCTGTAGTATCAATCCTTTTTACATTACCACTTACTTCAATGATCTTATCAATATATTGTTTTCTGGCAGCCGCTGTGTCTTTATCAAAAGCATCCAATAATTCTTTGGCACTGATCACCACTTCAGGATGCTGGTTTACCACATCAGGTGTTTTTTGCTGGTACATTTTATAAGCATACCAACCACCAATTGCAATAACTAAGACAAATCCGATAAGAATGATTCTTTTCATTGTTCCGTTTTTTGAATTGCCAAACTATAAACTCATGAGCTTACTCAAAACTAATTTACAGGTAACGAAGCTTCTATTTTTAGTTGGTAATATTTTCTAAAACTTAGTTGTTGGGGGCGTCTGCATCAATCCAGGCTTTTATCTTATTTATATCGCAGGAATTCATTTTGGCTGCCCCGTCCGGCATGGGCTTAAAGCCGGATGAATGGGTGATGGCGCCATATAACCTTCCATTATCGATAACCGTTTTAACATTATCATAGGTCTCCAGGTTAATGCCTCCGCTGGGATTATTACCCACATGACAGCCCAAACATCCATAGTTATTTAAAAGACCTTTTGTGGTTGATGAATAGGTCACATTGGTAGTATCGCAATTGCTTCCGTATAGCAGATCTTCTTTGTGGTAATAACAACTACTCAACATAACAATTCCCGCTACTAACAGTATTAAAATTTTCTTCATAACTGATGTTTGCGCTCCTGCTCCATCCATTTTTAATTCTCGCCAATTTGCAGTGGAAAGTTTGATCTCTTTTGGCATAACGGAATAGCCCGAAGCATAAATACAGTCTCCATAGTTGAAAGTTCAATTCTCTATGGAAATGCCTGTCCAATATTGGTGAATGCCAATATTATCTACCCGCAAAAAATGCGGATGTTGTTAGAAACGGAATTTTGAGAGTTAGAGTTGCTTTAGCTTAACGCACAGTAGAACCGTTAAAAGTGGCAGCGTCAGGGTTTACCAGGATAAGTTTGCCATCGGGTTGTTCTGCAGTCAAAATCATTCCCTGGCTTTCAATGCCTCTCATTTTTCTGGGCGCAAGGTTAACAACAACAATCACCTGTTTGTTTACCAGGCTTTCCGGCGAAAAATGCTGGGCAATGCCTGAAACAATGGTACGGGTTTCAAAGCCAAGGTCCACCTGCAATTTCAAAAGTTTATCTGCTTTCTCCACTTTTTCTGCTGCTGTTATGGTGCCTATGCGTAAATCCAATTTTGCAAAATCGTCATAAACGATTTCGGATTTAAGTTCTTCGAAGTTTGAAGCCGTTTCTTCCACTGCCGTTTGCTGCTTGCCGTTTGCCGATGCTTCCAACCCTTTTTTCAGTTTATCAACCTGGTATTGCACTTCTGCGTCTTCAATCTTTCTGAATAATAATTCCGGTGCACGAAGCGAATAACCAACGCTTAATAATTTTAGTGAGCCTGCATTTTCCCAATCCAGCATTTTTTCCACCACCTTCATCATGTGCAACATTTTCTTTGCTGTATTTGGCAGAAATGGATTGATCAAAATAGCGAGGTTGGCACTAAGCTGTAAGCAAACGTGAAGACAATTATCAATAAGGGCCTGTGCTTCTTCGGTTACCTTTCCGTTGGCATCAACTTGCTTTGCTTTGATCCAGGGTTCTTTTTCCTGCATGTATTTGTTGCCGCTTCTTGCCAGATCGATAACGGCAAACAAAGCATCACGGAACTTATATTCCTCCAGAAACGTTTCAACGGTGGTTTTTGCTTTTTTGATTTCTTCAATCATCGCTTTGTCCTTATCATCAGCGATATCATTATGAAACTTTGGAACTTTTCCGTGAGTGAGTTTATGCATCAACACAAACGTCCGGTTGATGAAATTTCCAAAGATGGCAACCAGTTCGCCGTTCACGGCATCCTGGAAACCTTTCCATGTAAATTCACTGTCCTTGGTTTCCGGAAGAATGGTAGTAAGATAATAACGCAAGGCATCCGCTAATTGAGGACCTCCGTTTTCTTTTTTGATGAAATCATCAATATAATCCTGCATGTCGAGTTTCCAGTTTCTACTGGTACTCATTTTGTCGCCTTCTAAATTCATGAACTCATTAGCCGGAATATTGTCCGGAACAATGTATCCATGCAAATGAAGCATTACAGGAAAGATGATGCAGTGGAAGACGATATTATCCTTACCAACAAAATGAACAAGCTTGGTGTCTTTATCTTTCCAATAAGGTTCCCAGTCTTTTCCATTGTTTAAGGCCCATTGTTTGGTAGCACTGATGTAGCCAATAGGTGCATCAAACCATACGTACAACACTTTCCCTTTAGCATCTGGCAGTGGAACTTTTACGCCCCAGTCCAAATCCCGGGTAACGGCTCTTGGCTGCAAACCGCCATCAATCCAGCTTTTGCATTGGCCAAGTACATTGGTCTTCCAGTCATTTTGATGTTCATTCAATATCCAGTTGCGTAACCAGGCTTCATGTTTATTCAGTGGCAGGTACCAGTGTTTTGTTCTTCTTTTTACAGGTGGCTTACCGCTTAATGTGCTTACCGGGTTAATTAATTCATCCGGGCTTAATGCTTTGCCGCAACGTTCGCATTGATCGCCATAAGCACTTTCGAAACCGCAGTTAGGACAAGTGCCTTTAATGTACCTGTCCGCTAAAAAAGTTTGCGCTTCTTCGTCGTAATATTGTTCGGTCTCTTTTACTTCCAGTTCACCACGATCATTGAGATAGGTAAAAAATTCCTGCGTTGTTTCGTGATGAATAGGATTGGAAGTGCGATCATAGATATCAAACGATATAGAAAGGTCTGCAAAGTTTTGTTTGATGATTTCGTGATATTTATCGATGATGGCCTGTGGTGTTGTGCCTTCTTTTGTAGCCTGGATGGGAATGGCTGTGCCATGTTCATCGCTGCCGCAAATATAAACCACATCGCGTTTTTGTGCACGCAGGTAACGTACGTAAATATCGGCAGGAATGTAAGCGCCTGCTAAATGTCCAATATGTTTATACCCGTTCGCATAAGGAAGGGCAGAGGTAATCAAATATCTTTTCGGTTGTTTGTTCATCTGTTTAATTCCAATTTTTTATTGACCAATCGGTATTGCTACTATGATGCTTTCGTTGCGTCGCACTCTTGTACGCTTTGTAATTCTTATCAGCGGCCCATCCCAATCCCGCCTTGGGCGGGACAGGCTCTTTCCGGTGGGAAGGCCACCAGCACACAGCCCTTGCTTATTCAACTTTCACTAGTACTATCTACCATTCATTCAATACATCCTGGTTTCTTATCATCACTTTCGAAGGGTTTTCATTCAATTGCCCCGACTTTTAAGTCGGGGATTAGAAGCCTTTTGATCCGGCTTTAGCCACATTCATTAAAAACAATGTGGCTAAAGCCAATAAAGAAAGTTATTCTCAACCCGTCGCTTAAAAGCGACGGCAATTGATGTAACGACACTTGCAAAATGTTCAATAATGCTCTGAACGTACAAGTGAGTGACACAACAGGCGCCGATAGTAGCCATTTGCTAAGTACATAAAGAACTTCACTGATTTCAGGTAATCGTTCAAAATCCTGTTAATCTGCGGTTGCAAAAATACCGCAAAGCGGTTGAACGCTTTTCATTTGAAGCAACAAATGATAAATTGTGCTGAATTATGAACAGGAAAAGCTTTGTTGGCATTGTAGCAGCATTGGTTGGAGGTGTCAGTATCCCTTTTAAACAATCATTCGCAGAAATGGACCCTGAACCTTTGTATCGAAAACCGCCTTATTTGAAAAATGGCGATATAATTGGCATTACATCGCCGGCAGGTTTTATTACACAGGAGGAAATTCAACCGGCGGTGCAGGTGATGCAAAACTGGGGCTATGAAATTGTTTTGGGAGATACTATCGGTAAGAGAGATTTTACGTTTGGCGGCACTGATGAGGAACGATTGAATGATTTGCAGAAAATGCTGGACGATCCAAAGATCAAAGCCATTATGTGTGCAAGAGGGGGATATGGTTCCTTAAGAATTATTGACCGGATCAACTGGACCAAATTCAAAGCCCATCCCAAGTGGATCATTGGTTTTAGTGATATCACTGTTTTGCATAATCATATTCATAATAAATTTCAAATTGCTTCCATTCATTCCAAAATGACCAATAGCTTCCCCGATAATTGGAATGCAGCGGAGCCCGTTCAAATTGAAACCATTAATTCTATACGGGATGCTTTGTCGGGAAAGAGAATGAAATATTCTGCTATGCCAAATTCAAATAACAAGCAAGGTATGGCGGAAGGAGTCTTAATTGGAGGAAATTTAAAAACCATAGAAAATTTATCGGGCAGTGCATCTGATATTAAGACGGAAGGAAAGATCTTATTTGTAGAAGATACCGGTGAATATTTATACAGCATCGACCGAATGTTCTGGAATTTGAAACGCACAGGCAAACTGAAAAATTTGAAAGCGTTAGTAGTTGGTGGCTTCAGGGTAAAGCCGGATGATCCCGGCGAAGAGTTTGGCAAAACAATTGAAGAGATTGTTTTGGAGAAGGTCAAAGGACACAATTATCCTGTTTGCTTTGATTTTCCTGTGGGCCACCAGAAAAACAATTTTGCGCTGAAATGTGGAGTAAGGCACAGGCTATCGGTAAAAGAAGATGAAGTGATTTTAACTGAAATAATATGAGAATAACCATTCCGCCCTATTTGCAAAAAGGCGATACTATTGGCATTGTTGCACCGGCAGGCTTTATGCCCATAGAAAAAATGCAGACCTGTATTGAAACGTTGGACAGTTGGGCATACAATGTTCGATTGGGAGAAACCACGCATAGCAGTTCGCAGAATTATTTTTCAGGAACAGATGAAGAACGTTTGAATGACCTGCAACAAATGCTGGATGATAGAAATATCAAGGCCATACTTTGTGCAAGGGGTGGCTATGGGATGGGCCGCATTATTGATCAAATCAATTTGAAAAAGTTCAGGAAACATCCCAAATGGATCATTGGCTTTAGCGACATTACTGTTTTGCATGCGCATATTTTTTCAAATTATAAAATTGCTTCCCTGCATGCGCCTATGGCAGCGGCGTTTAATGACGGCGAATTCAATAATCGCTATATTCTTTCATTGAAGGATGCTTTGGAAGGTAAGCCTTCGTATTATGAATGTGAGCCTCATGCTTTTAATAAAGCAGGTGAAGCAAAAGGACAACTGGTTGGAGGGAATCTGAGTTTGTTGGCTCACCTTATCGGGACAAAATCAGACATCAAAACCAAAAACAAAATTTTATTCCTGGAAGATGTTGGTGAATACCTATACAATGTTGACCGCCTGCTCATTCAATTGAAACGCAGTGGAAAATTTGATAAGCTGGCAGGATTGGTTATTGGAGGATTCACCGATTCAAAGGACACAGAAAGGCCTTTTGGAAAATCTGTTTACGATATTATTTATGAGCAGGTAGGTGATTATGATTTCCCGATTTGTTTTGGTTTCCCGGTAAGTCATGCAAAAGAAAATTATGCGCTGAAAGTGGGAGCGAAATATCAACTGCAAATTCAAAACGATAAAGTCATTCTTTGGGAATAAAAAAGTCCCACCATGCGGCAGGAACTTTAGTTGTTGGGTGCTTCAATCTTTTATTAAACTGTTTCAGCTTTTTGCCCGGTTGTGGTGAGATGTGACAAAAGTGCTGAAAGTGGTTGATAACTGAAATCGATTATTTTTATGGATTCATAGATTGCAGTTATGACCTTTACTCAACTGGAATACATTGTAGCATTGGATACGCATCGTCATTTTGCCGACGCTGCCGAACAATGTTATGTTACGCAGCCTACACTCAGCATGCAGATCAATAAGCTGGAAACAGAATTGGGTGTAAAGATATTTGACAGGAGCAAGCAGCCGGTATTGCCAACGGTTGCAGGGGTTGAGATCATTCAAAAGGCAAGAAAGCTGCTTGCTGACAGGGATGAACTCCTTGAAGCTATTCATTCAAAAAAAGGTGTGGTGAAGGGTGAACTGAGGATCGGCATCATCCCTACCCTGGCGCCTTATCTTTTACCGTTGTTTGTTCAATCACTTACCAAAAGATTCCCTGACTTAAAAGTTAAGATCGCAGAATTGACGACGCAAATGCTCATTAATCATTTGCGTGAAGGAAGAATAGACGCCGGTATTTTGGTAACACCATTGCAGGAAGCCGGCATTGCCGAAGATGTTTTGTTTTACGAGGAACTGGTGGCTTATGTTTCAAAGAACAACAGCGCTTATAAAAAACAATATGTATTGTCAAAGGATATTGATCCGGATAAGCTTTGGCTGCTGGAAGAAGGACATTGTTTCCGGTCGCAGATCGTTAATCTTTGCGAGTTGAGAAAGAAAACCAAAGGCGGAAGTAATTTCGAGTACGAGGCCGGAAGTATTGAAACACTTCGCCGGATGGTAGACCTTCATGACGGCATTACCATACTTCCTGAACTGGCTACAATTGATATGACGACAAGGCAGCGGCAAAACCTTCGCTACTTTAAATCTCCGGCACCGATGCGGGAAGTAAGTATGGTGGTTCACCGGCATTTCGTAAAAAAGAAATTGATTGAAGTACTGAAGCAGGAAATTTTAAAAGCAGTTCCTGAAAAAATTAAAAAGAACAAGAAAACGGTTGTTGTTCCGATTCATTCTATTTAATTAAAAGTGAATCCATCTTTTTTTGAAACAGATTAAAATCTGAAAGATTGTTGTGTCTTCCCTTTTCAAGGGTAATAAGCTCAAGGTTTTTAGTTTCCTCTTTCAGCCATTTAGAATGTTTATAAGGAACTACTTCATCTTTCGTTCCGTGAAAAATGGTAATTGGGGCTCGCACTTTTTTCAAATAATCATGGACGGGGAAGGAATATTGGATGAGTAGTGTTACAGGATAAATTGGAAAATAATGCTTTGCCAGGGATGGAATGCTGTAGTAAGGAGTTTCTAAAATCAATTGCTTGCAATTGCGGTTAGAGGCAACATAGGAAGCGACTCCGGTTCCCATGGATTTTCCATAAATAGTGATGCTATCAGGTTTTATGACTTTGGTCGCCATATCATACATCGCTAAACCCTGTTCTTCCATAATTTTTTCTGTCCGTTTGCCGGTGGTTTTTCCAAAGCCGGGATAATCAATCATCCATAATTCATAATGGTTTCTGAGAAAAATTGGTGGATATTTTTTATAATGCTCAACATTTTTCATGTTGCCGTGATAAAAAAGAACAATTCCTTTGCGGCTACTATCCGGTTGAAACTTTACAATATTCAAATTGTTCTTTTCGAAAGAAATGTTGATTTCTTCAAATGGCTGTTGAAATGAAAATTTATATTCTTTGGGAAGAGGCTTTGGATGAAATAAAATAGTATCCTGAACAAAATACAATACAACTCCGCCAATTATATAAATAGCAGTTACGGCAACAACGACCTTTCTGATTCTTCTTTTGACCCCAGTATTCATCTTTTCAAATATCCGTATAAAAAAAATCCCGCTTAAAGCGGGACTCAGGGTACACTTGTTTTCTTGGGCTATTGATATCTTGTATAATAATTTCTGAGACGATAGGACAGGTCATTCTGAATTTGTCTTAACAATTCATCCATGATCTGATCTTCATTAGGAGGAGTAGAATTGTTATTTTGATTTAAAGATGTTTTATCCGAATCGCTTAAAGCCCTTTCATCACCTGTATAGCTGACGAATTGAGTTTCCCATTTGTGCTGGCCGGTAAAACGGTCGTTCCAAATCGTTCTTCCTTTGGTATCTCTTAGAGTAATGAATAAATCACCTTGCGAGGTCAGCGTTCTTTTGGTTGTGATGATGTTCGCCTTAACTGTTGCATATTCTTTTTTTACAGAATCTTTATTGAAAACAATTTCTTTTACCACTACTTGTTTGCTTACTTCTTTAGACGTTTTGCTATCATTAGGCTGGCCGATACTGATACGGCTTAAATTCAATTCCATCACCTGGTC
>JAGIAB010000075.1 GCA_017745135.1 Flavisolibacter sp. | reverse complement strand
ATGTAAATAGAAGGCGAGTAATAGTATTTACTGGTACCCAGCGATGTTTGAACCGCAAGAGAATTACAATCATAGCCGGCAATTCTTTTCTTATCGGCCGTTTTATTTACAGAAACTATTGTAGTAGTATCGCTTGAATAATCAATATAGTATAAGGTGTCAATCCCTTTATACCTGATAAAAACTTTTTGCTTCTCCGTAATATAGTAGGCTTCCTTTCGAGCAGTTGTCATTTTAAACTTGCCTTTCTTTATCATCGAAGTATCCGTATCAGTCAATACAAGTATTTTTTTCCAGGTGTTATTGCTGATGCCATCCGTATTGGAAGAAACCATATTTCTGTAAACAATAATGCCTTCAAAATCTTTTTGTGCAGAAAGAGATAATGAAATACAAAGAAATGCAAGTATTAAGAGCGTTTTGGTCAACTTTCTGTTTTTTGGTTTTGATTATATATTTAATGTAAAATACTTAAAACTGTTCTTGGTTGCAAACTAACGATAGTATTTATCTTCGTTTATCTTTTATAAGACCACGAATAGCTTGGGATAATTATGTACACAAATATCATGGAGTTAAAAACAAGCATAGTCTATTTCAAATGGTAAATGTTTTGACAATAATTTCAATAAAGGGGATACGACTTCCATATGTCGCCCAAAAACATCAATTTTTTTATGATCATTGATAAATAATTCAAACCGATATGCATCTAAAGGTTGATTACTCATTTGTGTGTCTGCTCTTTTCTCAAATTTGGTAATGAATAAATTAATTGAATCAATATCTTTTTTATCATCAATTTTAAAACTCGCTTGTTTTAAAATTGTGTCAAATCCTACAAATTCATCTCCATAGTAACTTGGTTTCGGTATTCCAAACGAAATTTCGCCATTTCCAAAGCCCATCAAACAGAATCATGTGGCCACATCGTCCCGGGCTTCGGACGAGTAATTTCGAAGAATAATTTTTGTCTATATTTTCTTCAGAATCGTTTTTGTATTTATAATTACTGGAAGAATTACAGCTCAAAACGAACAAAGCAAAAATTAATCCGAACATATTATTATATTTCTTATTAGCGCCGTTCCTTCAGGTTTAGATAATCTATTTGTTGCCTTCCTTTTAACTTCAACGATTGATGTTTTTTCATTAATAGATAATAGTGCTAGCGTACCATGTAAATTCCTCGTTAACGGACAGGCCACCCGAACTCACTTACCAAAACACTTTATCATTCAAGCACTCCCGGCACTCCCAAATTGTTGAATATAGTAACCACCTGGGCAACATTGTAAATATGCCCCTGTCTCTTACCAATTTGATCGGCAAATGGCTCCAGCCACTTTCGCATAGTCTTATCACTCACCTGGTAAATAGCACATAGCTCCTTCATACTATAGGGCTTTAATTCCCTTACTGTAAGTGTCCCTAAAAATCGGACAGTTTAGAATTAGAGTTTCGCACTTAATTTTAAACAGTCACAGATGAAACAAACACGATTTACCGAGACCCAGATTGTTGCCATTTTAAAGCAACAGGAAGCGGGCAGAACAACCAAAGAGATCTGCCGGGAACACTCAATTTCCGAGGCGACGTTTTACAATTGGAAAAGCAAGTATGGCGGAATGGAAGCCAGTGATGTGAAGCGGCTCAAAGAACTGGAAGAAGAAAATGCCAGGCTGAAGAAGATGTACGCAGAAGTGGCGATGGATCACCAGATCTTAAAAGAGCTGTTCACAAAAAAAGGCTGGGCCCTGCCACCAAAAGGCAGCTGATTGAAGAGATTGTCCGTGAGCACAGCATTCCTGTGAGCAGGGCCTGTAAAGTGTTATCGCTGCCTCGTTCTCAATTTTACTACAAGTCAGCCAAAGATGACCGAGAGATAATTGAAGCGCTGCAGGAACTGGCGTTTCAACACCCGGCGTATGGCTTTCGAAAGTTGTTTGCCTATCTCAAAAGGGCTGGTCAACCTTGGAACCATAAGAAGGTGTATAGGGTTTATAAACTGCTGAAGCTAAACAAGAAGCGGAAAGGCAAACGCAGACTGCCCGCCAGAGTAAAACAACCTTTACAACAGCAAACAATGGTGAATAAATCTTGGTCGATGGATTTCATGAGCGACAGCATGGTTGGCGGCAGAAAGTTTAGAACCTTCAATGTCATGGATGATTGCTCCAGGGAAGCACTGGCCATTGAAGTGGATACTTCACTTTCTTCAAAACGGATCATCAGAATATTAAACAGAAACCATTGACTTGCATGGAAAACCAACTGCTGTACGGGTGGACAACGGACCGGAATTCACCTCTAAAGACTTTGAACTATGGGCAAAAGATAATGGCATCACCATTCAGTACATCCAGCCAGGAAGACCGATGCAGAACGGCTACATTGAACGTTTCAACCGGCTGTATAGGGAAGCAGTCTTGGATGCCTATCTGTTCTTTGACCTTTACCAGGTAAAGCAGTTAACCACTGAATGGATGGAGGAATACAACCTGAGAAGACCACATGAAGCATTGAAAAACCAAACACCACTGGAATGGAAAAACAAAACAATTCAAACTGAAACTACTCTAAAAACTACTGTCTGAGAAAAGGGGTACTTACATGATGAATTTATCATCTTGAACACCTCTTTACTTTACCATTGTAATCCAAGAAAGATCCTGGATCATGTTCTTGGAAAACCGGAAAACGAAGAAGTTATAGTTTTGGATTTTGTGCAGGCTTATTACGATAAGAAAATTGTGAACAGTTGAAAACTTAGTAAAGAGACAATTAAAAACTACAATAAGTCTATCAATCATTTTAAAGCTTATTTAAAGTCTATTGATAAAGAAAAACTCACATTCAGTGAATTAAACAATTCGCTTGTGGTAGAATTCTTGGATTATTTAAAAACTCCAGACCTATCACAAAAAAGATTGGAATGACTATAGTTTCTGCAAGTTCGGTTTTCAAAAATTTCAGGCCGATTTTTAACGAGGCGATTTCAAAAGGGTTCTTAGAATCAAATCCGTTTAAGGCAGTTAAGCTAAAGCACAGGTCCCCTAAGAAAGAAAGGCTTACAATATTCCAGGTAAGGCAACTCTTAGAATTGAATCTGGACCAATTTCCAAACCAAAAAATATATAGAGACATTTTTTTGTTCTCTGTTTTTACGGGCTTAGCGAATAAAGTTGCGATGTCATTAAAGAGCTCCAATTTAGAAATTAGGGGGCGATGAAAACACTAAACTATTTGTCAAAAGAACTAAGACGGATGTTCATACGGAGTCATTCTAATGGCAAGCGACCAAGATCGAAGATTTATTTATTCAGCAGATTGTCTAAAATTTTGCAGGTTTTGTCTTCTGCTTATAATCCGAAGCACCGTCGGCAACACAACCAATAATAGCGGCAGTGCAGCCAAAAATCCACCGATAACTGCTATGGCCAAAGGTTGATGTAACTCTGCACCTGTACCTATTCCAAGAGCCAATGGCATAAGAGCAATGATAGCGCCCAATGCAGTCATTAGTTTAGGACGAAGGCGAGTTGAGATCGAATAAATAATAGATTCATCAACATTTCTGTTTTCCTGGAGCGATTCGCGGAATTGCAAATAGGTGAATATGGCATTCTCCCCAATAATCCCAACAATCATAATCAATCCAGTATAGCTGCCCACATTCAAAGGAGTGTTGGTAATGTAAAGAGCTAAATAACTCCCAGCGATTCCTAAGACCGCAAGAATCAAAATAGTTAATGCCACTAAAAAATCTTTGAATAAGAAAAGGATTACCCCAAACACTAATAAACTTGAAGTAATTAATATCAGCAATAATTCGCGAAAAGACTGTTGCTGCTCTGCATAAGCACCTCCGTATTCAATATGGTAACCTTGCGGCAAATTGACCTGAGAAGAAACCTTTTGTTGAATTTCCTTCATTGTACTTCCCAAATCCCTATTCTCCAATCTTCCTGTTACTACTCCCATTGATTGTAAATTTTCTCTTTGAATTTCTGCATCTCCCGAATTAACCTCAATGGTAGCTAAAGAAGTAACCGGCATCAATTTTCCGGAGGGTATAAAAATTTGAAGATGCTTAATACCTTCGATACTTTGTCGGGCCGTGCCAGGATATACAATTCTGACCGTTGACAACTGTTGCCTTTCCAAGATATTCCCTACCTGCGCTCCTTGTAAGCCCAATTGTACTTGTGTTTGCAATGCCTGTGGTGTTAATCCAAATTGAGCCAGGGCAAGGTTGTTTGGAATAATGCTGACAGAAGGCCCAGAAATCACAATGCCATTAAAAACATCTGCAGCCCCTTCTACATTTTCAACAATCTCTCCAACCTGTTCTGAGTATTCATGCAGCTTTTGCGTGTTATCTCCATAAATTTTAATCTCAATTGGTTGAACCGATTCCATTAGGTCGCCTAGCATATCACCGATTACCTGGCCAAAATCTATCTGCAATGCGGGTTGTGTAGATTCTACCTGCTTGCGGATATCAGCAATTACTTGTTCCGTTGAACGATCTCGTTTCTTTTTGAGCTGAATTAAGTAATCGCCATTATTTGGCTCTGTAATGAAAAAACCCATTTGTGTTCCCGTTCTCCTGGAATATGCTTCCACTTCGGGAACTTTATTGATAATCTTCTCCACCTCCCGAAGCATTCGGTCTGTTTCTTCAAGTGAAGTTCCTGGTGGCGAAGTATAATCTAACACGATACTTCCTTCATCCATCTCCGGTAAAAATCCGGTTTGAAGATTAGGGAGTATGACCCAGATAGAAATACCAAAAAGAAGAATGATGACGAAACTAATGTAAGGTTTATGAATAAAAAACGAGACCCATTTTTGCTTTTTTACTTCATGAGGCTTTTCTTCTGTCTTTTTTGTCTTAGCTGTATCGGGCTTTTTTTTTGTCAATAGTAAATAAATCACCGGAAGACAGATCCATGTAACAAAGAAGGAACAAACCAAAGTAATGATCATGGTATTGGTCATCACCTTGAAATACTCTCCTGCTACCCCACTCATCATTTCAAATGGAATGAATATGACAATTGTGCTGAGCGAAGAACCAATCATTGCAGGCAGTAAATAATGAATTGCTTTTTGGACGACCGTTCTTGAAGGTTCGTTAGGATGCTCTTCATGCGTTCGATGGATTTGTTCTACTACAACAATGGCATCGTCAATGATCAAACCTATTGCCGCCGCAATGGCACCCAAAGTCATAATATTGAGCGTATAGCCAACTGAATAAATAACAATGAGCGAAAGACAAATGGTAACCGGAATGGTGGTTAGAATGGTTGCACTTGCTTTGATTGAACGAAGAAAAATGATAGCAACAATTATGGCTAAAGCCAAACCAATCCACAAACTATCCGTTACGCTTTTAATGGAATCGTTTACAAAGTCAGCTTGTATATAATAAGGCTTGATGGTTACTCCCTGAGGAAGAATCTTCTTTAAGTCTTCCACCTTCTTTTGCATTTCATTCGAAAGTGCAACCAGGTTGGAGTTAGGTTGTTTTATAATAGCGACCAGTAATCCCTGTCTTCCATTTGCATTGATCTTTGTGTATTCAACTCCTTCGTTGATCTTGGCATCTGCTATATCTTTCAATTGAACAATACGACGTCCGTTGTTGGAAATGATAAGGTTTTGCAATTCCCCCAATGAATGCACAGTGGCATCTGTTACAGTCAGATACAACAAACGATAATCGGATAAATATCCATTTGCCTGAATAAAGTTTGTTTGAGCAAGGGCATTGGATAAGACATCAGGTGTAATCCCCAATGTGTTCATTTTTTGCAGATTCAAAGTGAGCCAGTATTCTTTTTGTTTGCCGCCAATAATCCTTACTTCCGAGACACCTTCCACTTGAGAAAGAAAGGGCTTAATCGTATACAAAGCAATTTGCTTCATATCAATTGCGGTACGGCTCTCGCTGTTTGTCTCCAATGTATAACCAATAACAGGTAAGATGGAAGGATTCATTTTCTCTACGGTTATCTGCAAATCGGCAGGGAGAGCATTTCTTATTTGTGCAATCTTCGATTCAATTCTTTGCTGACTCAGATCAATGTTGGCATTCCAGTTCATGAATGCAGATATTTCGCAACTGCCGCGGCTCGTTGTGCTTCTTACGTCTTTAAGGTCTGGAACTTGTTTAATCGCATTTTCCAGTGGTTGTGTAACCGTAATCATCATTTTGTTTACAGGTTGCAATCCCGCATCGGCAATGATTTTGATCTTTGGAAACGTGATCTCAGGAAAGAGTGAAGTTTGCAAACGACTATACACAAAAATGCCGCCCATTAAGATGAGTGCAATAATAACTGTGAGCGGATTTTTGTATGTGATAAAGAACTGCTTCATTCCTCTCCTTTCGTAATTTTTACTTTAGCTGTATCGGGCAAGCCATAATTACCAGTCAAAAGAATTTTATCGTTCGAAGAAAACTGTGGGCGAAGAACCTCTACCCGGTCAGCCGTCTCCATTCCTTTCACAATAGGAACCTTAACAGCAGTAATGGAATCAATCATCTTCATTACCCAAAAATCAGTTTGTGATTCATCAGTAAGCACCGCTGCTTTAGGCAGCGACATCGCATTTGGCTTCTGGGACTTTACAATACGAACTTTTGCAATCAGGTTTTGCGGGATAGTGGTTGAAGAAGCAACTTTGATCAATACATTCTGTGTTTGAGAAACCGAATCAACATGAGGCATGATGTTCGAAACCACTCCGTTCAAATGGGTACCATCAGGCAAAGCAACCTGAACGTTTTTGCCAGTATTCACATAACGCCTTAGCTCGACAGGAAGATTTAAAATAAAGCCAAAGCTTTTTGCATCTGATAATACAGCGAGTTGCTCTCCATCCTGCACGTAATCACCTACCTGGTGATCTAAGGATTGAATATATCCGCTTGCCGAAGCTCTGATATTTATGATTCCTGAAAAATGAAAAGACGGATCAAGCTTATTGATAGTATTTCCTAATGCATGAGCTTCTTTTGTTTGCAGCGTGAAGGCCGGTTGTCCGGCGTGCACAATTTGTCCGAGCCTGACATTTACAGAGGTTAAATAGCCATTAGCCGATGCCTTTATAAAATTGCTTTGCTGAAAAGAAGATGTGGCATTCAATTCTACATAATCATTCAATTCTGTTGTTTCAACAAAAGTGACGGTAACAGGAGTTCTAACTTCCTCCGGCACTACCTCTTCGTCGTCGGAGGATGGTTCCTTGCTTTTACAGGAAAGCAAAACAAGCAGGAGGCATCCAAAAATCAAATGAAGCTTTTTCATTTAAAAAAATTATCGGTTCCAATAATTGATTTGGTTTACAGCTCGTAGCCTTTCAATTGTATTTAGGGTTAACAGATTTTGCGCATTCAAATAATTGTTGATCGCCGTAACATAGTCTCTCATTGCGATATCTCCAGTTTCTAAAAGTTTGTTATTGGCAATAATCAACGTGTGCGAATATTCAATTTGTTTATTGATCTTATCTACTAATAACTCCGTAGCATGTAACTGCTTTCGTAGCTGCGCTATTTGCTGTGCATATTGATTTAGAAAAAATTGCTTGTTCGATTGCCTTGTCCGTTCACGAATGTCAACCTGAGCATACTTTAGTTGTCTCTGACGACCGTCATAAATTGGAATTGTCAGGCTTAGCCCTGCGCTAAAGCCAAAATTCCTGTAGGGCATCACCTGTAAGCTGGAGTTATAACCTCCATCCGCATACGCTCCAATCTTTGGTTTGTATTGATATGCTATCAATTCTTTTTCGTTGACGAGACGAAGGCTATCGTTTGCAAACCGCTTTAAGAAAACGGAGCTATCAATATTATTTTGAAGCACCTCCTGCAGATCCGGTTTTTTCAGGCGGTGAACGGTTGTATCAACAATACCTGACAAGTAGTTCAAAGTAAGATAATCGGCTTCAAACTGGTTCTGTGCCTGTAAATAGGTTAGCTCCTGTTGTTGCATGGTTACATAAAAATTCAGGTAGTCCGATTGTTTGAACACACTTTGCTCCGTAAGTTTTTTCAACATCACTTCCTCATTTTTCATCAGTTCAAAAACTTCTTTGGTAAAATCAACTGCCAGCTGACCGGCATAAGCGGTGATGTATTGATCGGTGATCGTTCGCACCAAATCCTTTTGTGATAATTGTATTGTGTCCAGTAAAGCCCTTCGTTGCAAATCAATCGTCCTTAATTGTGCAGCAAGATAGTTTGGTGTAATAAAATTTCTGTTTGCTTGAATGATAGTGGTTACATTGGCAATATTAGTGATGACTTCATCATATCCCCACCCCTTAATAACAGGAGCATAGCTGTTTGCATTTAAAAAATTGACTTGTGTTCTCAATGATGCTCTCAAAATCTGGCTGTCTATTCTTGCAATCAAAATTTGGTTCTGATAATTCTTAATTGTTGGGCTATTTTGATTGGCTTGCTGAAGAAAATATTCAAGGGTACGGATTTGTGCATGGCACAAGCTTGTTGTCAATAAGAGTATCAAACTAATAATAACCTTCATTCTGCCGTAGGGTTTGTATCCGCTGCTATTTAATCTTTTCCCTTCTCCTCTTTCTTCTCAATATGTTTTCCGTTTGCATCAAAGAGTACGTCAGTGCCTACGTTCACTTCGTAGTTAACGTCGCCGTTGGCTTTGACAATCTTTGCTACTTCCTTCCATTTTTTCCCCTTGTAGTGCTGATTCATGTACGCTTTCACATTTGCCGGAAGATCGGAAGCCGTTATGGAAGATTCTGTTTCAAGAATCGTTCCGTGACGATTAATTACACAAGACATGGTTTTACCTCCTTCTTCAAAATTTGCTTCATAGTTTGCATCTTCCCATTCCCAGGTAGCAATTGAATTCGGGTGTGCTTGTTTAAATGCGTCTTTTACGGCTTTAGGAACTTTTTTGACGTCTAACTTTTGTGCGTAGCCGCAGAAAGAGATGAACATAATGAGAATAACTGCCAAATTTTTTTTCATACGAATTATTTTGATAGCAAACCTAAATACTGAATTTGGTGCAATTCTGAAGCGGATTTTCTACACTTCAGAATTTCTTCAGAATTTACTTTTTATTTGAATGGCTAAATACTTCAAACTATGGGCCTGAAACAACCGGTACATTTTTTTCATTACGACTGATGCAAACTATAATACCAAAAAAGAAGACACATGAAAAAGGCTTTTTTGATCACCTGGGCGGTAATTGCGTCATTGAGAGGGTTTACACAGCAGCCAGATACTTTAATTAAAAAATTAGACAGTCTAAGTAAGAAAACGGACAGTGCCGGAGGGCAGGTCAACAACACAAATCCTGCGGCCTATAATGAGGCCACGAAGATTACCTTTCCATCTTATTTTATCTTGTTAGGTAGTGATTTAAAACAGGCTTTCACTAAGCCATTTCACATGACCAGGGAAGACTGGTTTACTGCAGGAAAATTTGCAGTGGTTGCGGGCGGAGTTTCTCTTTTTGACAAGTCAATCCAGCGTAAAGCACTAAAGCTCAGGAATAATAGCCCGACTCTTCAGAAAGTCAGCAAACAGATTACCAATTTCGGAGGACCTTACGAGGCGTACACCTTAGGTGCTTTAGGGGCTTATGGATTCATTTTTAAAAATGGAAAGATGAAAACCACGACACTTCTTGCCAGTCAAGCCTATATCACTGGAGGAGCCGTAGAAAGCGTATTGAAATATTTATCAGGCAGACAAAGACCCTATCTAACAGATTCAACAAAAGTGCAGGCTTCTCCGACATTTCATGGGCCTTTTTACAAAACTCCAAAAGACCTGAACGGAAAGCGAACCAATAGTTCATTTCCGTCGGGGCACACCACAGTGGCATTTGCTGCAGCAACTGTATATGCTATGGAATATAAAAACAAACCATTGGTCCCTATCCTTGCCTATTCTGCGGCCACGTTGATTGGTCTTAGCCGTATTACAGAGAATAAACATTGGGCAACCGATGTATTGACCGGGGCGGCTCTTGGTTATTTGACAGGAAAATTAGTTGTCAATAATTATCACCGATATGCAAAGCTGAAAGCTCCACAACAAAAAAAGAATACGGTCACCTTCAATTTGCAGTATAATAGCGGTGTGTTGCAACCCGGACTTATTTACACATTTAGGTAATGCAGGCAATAAGTACAGTTCAAAAAGCAAAAGGCATTTCTTTCAGGTTCCTTGTTGTGGCAGGGACATTTCTTTTCTCTCTTTTGCTATTCATACTAATCACCAATGAAATGGTTTTGGAGAACGAGAATAGCCTCGATTTTGCTGTGTTTCAAAAACTGAAGCACATCACGAATGCTTCAATGACTAAGGTAATGCTGTTCATTACTTTCTTTGGCTCGAACTATTTTCTTCTGCCTGCCTATATTTTTCTAATCGTCTATTTCTTACTTTTTAAAAAGACAAGAACATTATCTCTTGATGTAGCAGCAATAGGCATAACAAGCACCGTTATTTTATTTTCATTAAAAGCCATCTTTCATCGCCATCGCCCACTTGACCCTCTCGTTTC
>JAGIAB010000074.1 GCA_017745135.1 Flavisolibacter sp. | reverse complement strand
GTAGCTTATAATGCTAAAGGAAGCAATGGTTTGCAATTGCCGTTTAATATCTGTTTCATCCTTTTTCAGCAAGCGGGCAATTAAATTTTCAGAAATGAAGGCAGGAAAATCAAATATGCCTTCGTAGCTCCTTAATAAAGTGGTAAGTAAAGGCTCGTGTTGGGGATAATGTTTGTCAAAATCTGCTAATTCTCTTTTTGAAGTGGTAAACACCAATGTTGAAGGCGTAAAACTCTTTTCATTGAATTCAAGCCAGCCATCGCTTTCCAAAGCTTTTAATGCATACAAGGCTTCGTTGGTGTTCAATTTAAAATTGCGGATGAATTCATCAAAACGAAAATTAAAACTCCTGTATTCTCCTGTGTAGGCAGGTATTTGCAGAAAATTAGTCAGTGCATTGTACACATTTTTGATTTGCTCCAGCGATGGAAACCGAATGGCGTGTAAGCCATTCAATTCGTCAATATCTCTTTCGTCGTAAAGCAAAACAGCATAGGATTTTTTACCATCCCTTCCTGCACGGCCGGCTTCCTGGTAATAATTTTCCAAACAATCCGGAATATCAACATGCACCACCAAACGTACATCGGGTTTATCAATGCCCATTCCAAAGGCGTTGGTGCAAACAATAACACGAACCCGATTATCAATCCAATCCTTCTGCCGTTGATTGCGTTCCTCCTGCTTTAACCCTGCATGGTAATTGGTAGATGAAACGCCGTGCATTTGCAGGAGATTCATGATTTCATTAGTACGCTTGCGGCTTTTGCAATAAACAATGGCCGTTCCCTGTACTTTGCTTACAATATCAACCAGCCTGGCCAGTTTGGAATCAACCTTGAAAACACTGTAGGAGAGGTTTTTTCTTTCGAAAGACTGGCGAAAAATAAGCCACCTCACCCCCTGCCCCTCTCCATCGGAGATGTAGAGGGGGGAAGTCTTTCCCTGGATCGAAGTTTCTTTTGAGGCGAGGAAATTCTTTATTTTATTTTTTATTTCATAAGGATTTGCGAGTACTTCATCATTTGTAAAGCGGAGAACTCCAAATCCTTTTTGAAATAGCATCATTGACCGATAAACATCGTATTCCTTTTGTTCTTCATTGTTATGATAGTCTCCATCTACTTCTACAACTAATTTCTTTTCGATGCATGCAAAATCAACGATAAAACTTTCAATGGGATGTTGTCTTCTGAATTTATAACCGGTTTTTTTATCACGTAAAACTTCCCAAAGTTTTTTTTCAGCTTCAGTACTTTGTTTTCTATTACCACGTGCATTTTCAAATTGAACGATATCTGTGACTTTATATCGCGGATAGGCTGTTTGCGATTCCCCTCTACGGCTTTGCCGGAGAGGGGTTAGGGGTGAGGTGAGCCTTTCACAAATATCCTGCTGCACTTCCGGCGTTGCTGAAGCCGTCAATGCTAATACCGGAACACCCGGCAATTCCTTTCTTAATTCTGCAATTCTCAAATAAGAAGGACGAAAATCATAACCCCATTGGGAAATACAATGTGCTTCATCCACTGCAATCAAATTCACATTCAGTCCGGGAAGGTATTCGTTGAATAAAGAAGTCTCCAAACGTTCTGGCGAGACATACAAAAACTTGAAATAATCATGTGTAGCATTTTTTAATGTCTGCACTACATCTATCCGTTTCATCCCCGAATGAATGAGCAAAGCAGGAATATCTCTTTTTTTTAAATTTTCTACCTGGTCCTTCATTAAGGCAATGAGCGGAGAAATGACAATGCAAATTCCTTTTTTTGCTAATGCCGGCACCTGGAAACAAATCGATTTTCCTCCACCGGTTGGAAGAATGGCTAATGTATCCTTTCCATCTAAAACAGACTGAATGATTTCCTGCTGCAATGGCCTGAATTCATCATAACCCCAGTACCTTTTTAATATGCCCCGCACATCAGCCATTGAGCTAAGTAATTTTTTAGCGGCAACTTAAAACTTATTCATTAAAACGGAAAACTTTCTACAATTCATCCAACAATTGATAGCAGGAAGAAGACAAGGCAGTAACTACATCAACTTGTTCCTGTGTGGCAAATTTTAATTCTACCAGTATTTCAGTAGCTGCATCAATGATGATAAGTGCGTTTTTTGCATTACGCAAAAATTTCTTCCTTTTTTTTCGCTTTAAAAATATTCCCTGTGCAATATTTGCGTGAAGGTTCAATGCTGCAGTACGTATGTAACGGGTAAAATTCGTTTTTTCTTCAGCCGGTAATTCATGCGTCAGCTCGTAACAGGCAATCACCAGTTTTTTAGAAAGGTTGTAAACCTCAAGACTTTTATATCCTGCCGACTTTAACATGCTAAATAATTATGGGCTAGCCACAGGAAATGAAGTTTACTGGAATAATCTGTCTGTAATTTTTCACAAGAATGGGCACGGCCTTTTTGGTAAGTAACCAGAAGTTTTTACGGCGTATAAGAAGGTGAAAATAATTAAAAATATGTTTACTGCACCTTCTTTACAAATAAGCGAACTGAATTAACCGCAAGCACAACGTCGCTCAACCCCATAATTAAAGCACCGTAAGTAGGGCCATAAGTACCCAACAAGCCTACAGCAGCAACAGGTATGGCAACAATATTATAGGCAAAAGCCCAGAAAAGATTTTGTTTGATTGTTAGATAAGTATGCTTTCCTAATCCCAGCGCCATTGGCAATTTATTCAATCCGCTGTTCATTAAAACCACAGAAGCGCTTTGCATAGCAAGCTGTGAAGCTTCGCTCATTGAAATACCAATTGTTGCTTTTGCCAGAGCCGGCGCATCGTTGATGCCATCACCAACCATTATTGTTGGTTGCTGATTGGTGAGTTCTTCAATTTTTTGAAGCTTTTGTTCGGGAGTTTGCTCGGCAACTACTTCTTCAATACCCAAAATATCTGCAAGGGCCTCTGTTTTTTCGTAGCGGTCGCCACTGAGTAAAACCGTTTTAATGCCTTTTGACTTAAGATATTGAACAATAAATTTTGATTCCGGTCTTAATTCATCTGCAAGGTCAATCCATCCAATCAGTTCATTATTTTTTACAAGGTAAATGTTGTGGTTTTCTTCTGTAGTAAGTCCTAATGCCAGTTTATGAGAACCCAATGCATATTCATTTCCCTCAGTGTCTACGGCAACCATTCCCTTGCCTTTTACTTCCTCAACTTTCTTCCAGCGGATGTCATTTGAAGTTTTCCATTGACTGGCAATTGTTTTGGCCAAGGGATGTGTAGAATATTTTTCGAGAGAAAATACAATGCGTTTAAACTCCTCCTCGGCAATTTGAGATTTGAAATTTGAGATTTGAAATTTTCCGGTCGTCAGTGTTCCGGTTTTATCAAACACTACCTGCCTGATGTTTTTGAATAATTCCAGGCTTTTGGAATTGCGAAACAGGATACCGTTCCTTGCTCCTCTTCCCAATCCTACTGCAATAGCTGCCGGTGTTGCCAACCCCATGGCACAAGGACAGGCAATAACTAATACAGCAATAGCTCTTAACAATGCAGGCGTAAATGCACCAACAATAATCCAGTTAGCAATTAAGGTTACAACCGCTATGCTCAAAACAGTTGGCACAAAAACAGCACTGATTCTATCTGCTAATTTTTGAACAGGCGGTTTTTCTCCCTGTGCTTTTTTTACAAGATTTAAAATATTGGAAAGAACGGTATCATCACCTACGGCAGTAACCTGGGCTTTCAATGTTCCTTCTTCAACAATGCTTCCTCCAATAATAGGGTCTTTTGCTTTTTTATGAATAGGACTGCTTTCGCCGGTAAGCAACGCTTCATTCACCTGGGCCTCGCCCCATAAGATTTTGCAGTCCGAAGGAACCTGTTCGCCAGTTCTTATCAAAACCAGATCGCCAACCTTTAGCTGAGTATTTTCAATCGGGAAAATCAACTCTTTATGATCATGATCAAATGCGATCATGTTGGCCATTACTTTTTGTGACCTGACTAAATCTTTTAATGCTTTTTGTGTTGATTTTATAGAAGCATGTTCCAGGTACTCGCCAAGAGAGACCAAAGTAATAATGGTGGCCGTGGTCTCGTAGTACATGTAACCTTCACCCAAATTGAAAATGGTTCCGATCACACTATAAATAAATGCTGCAGAAGAGCCAATCGTCACCAGCACGTCCATATTCGGCATCCGGTTCTGCAGGCTTTTAAAGCCCGATTTACCAAACGACATCATTCCAACAATATATACGGGCAATGCAAGTACCAGTTGCACCCAGGGATTCATCAGGAATGGAATATGAATGCCAAACATGTGTAGCATTAACAGTAACGTAAACGGAAGACAAAACCAGAAACGGTGTATGTCATTAGATAAAACCGCACTTAAAAAGAAAGGTTTCGATTCTGTTCTTTCTTTTTCAGCAAATTGAACTTTATATCCCAGCGACTCTACTCCCTGTACAAGTTGTTGCTGGGTGGCCCCTCCATTCAAATCAAACATCACATCGCCGTCTATTGGATTGACCGTAATATTAGCGGCCCCCTTTTTCTGCAAATATTTATTGATCGTTAATGCACAATTTGCACAATGCATTCCCTCAACTTTCCATTGTACTTTTTCCATTCTCTCCAATTAAATTGATTCACCTGCAAAGGTAGTCCACGATTAAAGTTTGTCTAAATGCGATGTGTTTTATCTTTTCAACTCTGTTGCAAAGCAGCGTTAATTTTTACTTAGAATGCTTCAATACAGAAAATAGTTTTGTCTTTTTTGAAAGAGCAGGTTGATCAAATATTCTTTTCAAAGTGTAGGTTTGCGAAATGTTGTCTCCTATTTCATTAGATAGACTGGAAAATTTTGCAGAAGAATTCTGGGCACAGGCAAAGGACAAAAAAGTGTTCGCATTCCATGGCGAAATGGGTGCCGGCAAAACCACTATCATCAGTGCACTGTGCCATTACAAAGGCACGAAGGATGTAACGGGCAGCCCTACTTTCTCAATTATAAATGAATACTCTTATTCTGAAAATGGAGAAAATAAAAAAATATTTCACATTGATCTTTATCGATTGAAAGATGAAGAAGAAGTAGTTCAGGCGGGGGTAGAAGATTGCGTTTACAGCGGATCTGTTTGCATGGTAGAATGGCCTGAAAAAGCACCGGATTTGTTTGATGAAAAAACAGTGCATGTTTTTATTGAGCCGGTTTCCGAAAGGGAAAGAAAGGTGGAAATTTCTCTATCTCCCGCGTAAGTTGGAAAGGCAACAGGTTGAAGAAACTTTTCAATATCAATTAGCTCTTAAATAAAACATTGGTGAATTGTGTAGTGATCTTCATTACTACTATCAGCTTCTGTTGTGTCACTCACTGCATCATTCTGTAATTCTAATCAACATAGTGGAAGTTTCATTACTAATTTGAAAGATTCCTCTGCTCCAGGAAATTTGAACCACCAAGACACAAAGACACGAAGTGGCACAAAGGAGATTCCCTTCGTGTTCCTTTGAGCCTTCGAGCCTTTGTGGTTCAAAATCTATTTCTACTGTAATGAATCTTTGAAACCAGTAAAGACTGTTTGGGCTTTGATGATAAGAATTACCGAACGATGAACGTACTGCGACGCAACAGAAGTTTAATATGTAGTAATGCAGACCGGTTCATAAAAATTCAAAACCACAGCGGTTTTAATTTTATTCAACTTAACCTCACTCTTTACCGAAAAATATGAATCGATCTATAGCCATAATTCGTAAAACTACTAACCAGCTCAACCCGGTAGCAACAACAATCCATCTGTAAGATCATCAATATAACTATGCCGAATAACCATACCGGCCTCCAAATTCAAAGAACAATCGTAATTTGTAGGCCAATTTGATGAGCCCTGCATATGTCGCAACAAAAACCGTTTGTAAGCACTTCATTCAGCTACGAGACCTTAGAAGAAACGCTTGACATCAAGCCAAAAGGAGCACAACTTCAAATCGGCATTCCAAAAGAAATTGCTTTCCAGGAAAACCGTATTGCCCTGACGCCTGATGCAGTAAGCGTATTGGTAAGCAATGGCCACCAGGTGACGATTGAACATAATGCAGGTGAAGCATCCCATTTCGGCGACAGGGATTACAGCGAGGCAGGAGCCAAAATTGTTTACAGTCGCGAAGACGTTTACAAAGCCCCCATACTGGTAAAAAGTGCACCTGTCATTGAAGAAGAATTGCCCCTGTTGCAGTATAATCAAATGATCATTTCTCCCATTCATCTTAGCGTTTTAAAAGCGGAACTGCTTCAAAAGATGATGGATAAAAAGATTACGGCCATTTCATTTGAAAACCTGAAAGACGATAGCGGCACCTACCCTATTGTTCGCAGCATGAGTGAAATTGCCGGAAGTGCTGTGATGCTGATCGCGGCACAATATTTAAGTTCTGCCAATCATGGTAAAGGTGTTTTGCTTGGTGGAATTTCAGGTATTGCCCCAACAAAAGTTATCATTCTGGGTGCCGGAATTGTTGGCGAATATGCTGCAAGAGCGGCACTGGCATTAGGTGCTTCGGTAAAAGTTTTTGACAACAGCGTTTATCGTTTGAAACGCTTACAAAATAACATTGGTCATCGGCTGTGGACTTCTGTAATTGAACCACGCCTGCTGGCCAAACAATTAAAAACCTGTGAAGTGGCTGTAGGTGCCTTGGGTTCTGAAACCGGCCGCACACCTGTTGTGGTTACTGAGGAAATGGTAAGCAGCATGCGCACCGGCAGTGTTATTATTGATGTAAGTATTGACCGTGGCGGATGCTTTGAAACTTCGGAGATCACTACTCATGAAAATCCTGTTTATAAAAAATATGGAGTGATCCACTATTGCGTTCCGAACATTCCATCGGGATTTGCAAGAACAGCTTCGCAAGCCATCAGTAATGTTCTTATGCCCTTGCTTTTGGAAGCAGGCGATGATGGCGGTTTTGAAAGAATGGTCTGGCACCAGATCCATTTGCGTAGTGGTATTTATATGTTCAAAGGTGCGCTTACCAATTTCTATTTAAGCGAACGCTTTAATTTAAAATACACCGATCTGAATTTATTGATTGCAAGTCAGCGGTAATACTTCCCTGTAAATTCATTTTTTAAAATTTTAGCAGCTGTCCATAACATTCTAACCAGCGGCATTATTGTTGCTCGCTTAGCATTGTCAGCTTCCGGAAACATCCCTGTTCTGTTCGCTTACTCCACCTTTTAAAAATTTTCACTATTTAAATGTCTGTTTCAATTAAACGTTTGTTTAATTTTGCGTCCTCTTAAAATTTTATGAGCTACAACGATAAACAAATTCAAATAATGGAAGCTGCCGAAAAGCTATTTGCAGAGCAGGGTTTTGACGGCACTTCCGTGAGGGATATTGCAGAAGCCGCCCAGGTAAACCTGGCCATGATCTCTTATTACTTCGGTTCGAAAGAAAAGCTGATGGAGGCCATGTTCCATCACAAAGGTTCTGATTTCAAGATCCAGTTGGAAAACATTTTGCAGAACAAAAACCTTTCTCCTATTCAAAAAGTAGAAAAACTGATTGATGATTATATAGAAAGGATTTTCAGGAAGCAATGTTTTCATAAGATCCTGACAAGAGAGCAACTGACCAATAATTCAAGTGCTATTGTTGAGCAGATCTACCAGCTAAAACAAAGAAACTATTCCCTTATTAAACAACTGATACAGGAAGGCCAAAAGGCCGGCGATTTCAGGAAGAACATTGACATTTCTTTTTTGATGATGACCTTAACCGGAACTACAAGCCAACTGGTGAATACTCAATTCTATTATCGTAAAATCAATAACCTTGAGTCCATGCCTGGTGAAGAATTTGAAAAACTGATCAAAAAGAAATTAAGCAACTATTTAAAAAATGTATTTAAAGCAATATTGACTTATGAAGGGTAGACTAAAAATTATCTTCGTGATCCTGGGAGTGGCACTTGTTAGCCTGGCAAACGCACAAAACAACAAACCCCTTACCTTAAACGAAGCTATCGATCTTAGCATTAAAAACAGCAAACAGCTAAAAATTAATCGTGCAAAAGTAGAACAGGCTTCTGCCGCAGTTAAGGAAGCTATTCAAAGAAGATTGCCCGATGCAAGCCTTTCCGGTTCTTATATCCGTTTAGCCAACCCCGCCGTTGATCTTAAAACTAAAAGCAGCAACAGTGGTGGAAGTGGAGGTAATGGTGGCGGTATTCCGAAAGTTAATCAGGCAGCCTACGGAATTTTGAGTGCCTCACTTCCTATTTATGCCGGTGGCAAAATCAGTTATGGAATTGAATCCTCAAAATATTTAGCTCATGCTGAAGAACTGGACGCTGAAAACAGTAAAGAGGAAGTTATTGATAATACCATTGAAGCTTACGTGAATTTATACAAAGCGAATGCTGCAGTTAAGCTGTACGAAGAAAATTTAGTACAGGCACAACAGCGTGTCAAAGACTTTTCTAACCTTGAAAAAAATGGTTTGCTTGCCAGGAATGATTTGCTGAAAGTACAATTGCAGGCATCAAATGTGGAGTTATCACTTCTTGATGCAAGAAATAACTGGGAACTGGCCAATGTAAACATGGACCTTATGCTTGGCTTACCCGAAAACACCACTCTTGCGCCGGATTCAACTGTCATTGACCAAAACTTTTCTGTAGGGACACTTGATGAATATGTGCAATCGGCATTAAAGAACAGGAAGGACATGGAAGCAATGGGTCTGAGAAAACAAGCGGCTGATTTGGGTGTAAAAGCTATTAAAGCTGATCGCTATCCCGCTATTGCATTAACGGGCGGCTACATTGCTGCCGACATACCAAAAATGTTAACCATTACCAATGCTGCAAATATTGGAGTAGGCATTTCTTACAACCTCGGTTCTTTATGGAAAAACAAAGCCAAAGTAGAACAGGCCGAAGCACAGTCAAGACAATTAGAAGCCACACAGGAGTTAATGAACAATAATATACGGCTGCAGGTAAACCGGGCTTATCTCAATTGGCTGAGTAGTCAAAAGAAACTTGAAGTGTATACAAAAGCGGTTGAACAGGCCGATGAAAACTATCGTATTGTAAAAAACAAATACAATAATGGATTGGCAACCGTGACGGACCTGGTAGAAGCCGATGTAGCTCAATTGCAATCGCACTTAAATTATTCCATTGCCAAAGCTGATGCAGTAATTGTTTACAACCAGCTATTGGAAGCAGCGGGAACTTTATCACAGCCTCAAACAAATTAATTAAAGAACCAACGATTTATGGAAACAACAACAATAGAAAGAAAAGAAATGAAGCAGAAAGCAAAAAAAAGAAATCCCGTCTTTCTGATCATACTCTGTGTATTGGTCATTGGCGGCGCCTGGTTTGGAATATCCAAATACATCCATAGTCAACATCACGAAGAAACAGATGATGCACAGGTCAGCGCCGATATTACGCCGGTGATTCCGAGAGTATCGGGTTATATTAAAGAAATTAAAGTGGACGATAATCAGTATGTAAAGAAGGGCGATACTTTATTAGTACTCGACGACAGGGATTTTGTTATTAAGCTGGAAGAAGCACAAGCTGCTTTAGTTACTGCTCAAAGCAACCTTCAAATTGCCAAGGCAACTACAAGTGCTGCCAGAGCAAACATTTCTACCGCACAGGCTTCTATTGGAACCATTGATGCGCAGATAGATGCGGCCAGCGTAAACGTTTGGAGGGCTACTCAGGACTATGAACGTTACTCGAACCTGATAAAGGACCACTCCATTACACAGCAACAATACGAACAGGCCGATGCTGCTAAACAAACGGCAGAAAAACAATTACAAATTTTGCAGGAGCAGAAGAAGCAAGCTTCACGTCAAACCAATGCAGTAACTGTTCAAAGCAATGCCACCGCACAACAGATTGGTGCAGCTAATGCCATTGTTCAACAAAAACAGGTAGAAGTAGATGCCGCCAAACTCAATCTTTCTTACACTGCTGTGGTAGCACAACAGGATGGTTTGGTTTCAAAGATCAATGTGCAGCCGGGACAATTTATACAGGGAGGACAATCTTTATTCAGTCTTGTTCACAGCAACAGCATTTGGGTAACTGCCAACTTTAAAGAAACGCAGATCAATAAAATGCACGAAGGTCAGAAAGTGATTATTACAGCAGATGCATTTAAACATCACGAATTCGAAGCCAAACTGGCATCGTTTTCTCCTGCTACCGGGTCAACATTTTCTTTGTTACCTCCGGATAACGCTACAGGAAATTTTGTAAAAACCGTTCAGCGTTTACCCGTTCGTATAGAATTCACGGATGCTTCCGATTCGCTGGTTCATAAATTAAGACCCGGGATGAATGTAGTGGTTGACGTGCATTTAAACTAAGCCCCCTGTCCCCCGGTGGGGTCCCGATAGCTATCGGGATAGGTTGGAGAGGCTTTTATTATTTGGTAGTGTTTAAAGAAAAAAAGTCAGAGGTCGGAAGTCGGAAGTCAGAGGATACTACTTTATTTAAGTTAGTTCTTTAAATTCAGGTTGATGAGTATGTATTGATCTGCATTGCTACTTTGATCGTTTGTTGTGTCACTCACTTCTACGTCTGTC
>JAGIAB010000073.1 GCA_017745135.1 Flavisolibacter sp. | reverse complement strand
GTGGTAATTACTGGAGGCAGGCTGTTTTTTATAAATTGTTATTCGACCGGCAAAGAGATAAAACCAAGGAATTAAGAAGCATCAAATTTTTATTTATTGAGCCGAATGACAAGGAAGAATTCGATGTGAAAAAGATTCATGTAACTCCGGAACATGAAGAAACGGTTGAAAAACAAATTACCGAAACATGGGATAAAATCCAGGCCCATGATTTTTATAAGGGTTGCGGCAAGCCCGATTGCTACTGGTGCAATTTTGTAAAGGATCATAAGTTGTACACTGCTATGCACGAAGTAGAACAGGAGGAAACTTTGCAAATCATGGGCTAATGTCGAATGTGATGATAAGAATTACAGAATGTACAAGAGTGCGACGCAAGAGAAGTCAAATAGTAGTAATGACGTTTGGTCAATAATGATCCTTCTTTAAACTTTTAGACCGCCTTCACAAATCCCGGGCTTCATTTGTTTTCAAACACTGTAAGTTTGTTGCGCATGAAGAAAGGATTTATTGCTTCAGCTTTGGTTAGTATTGTTATTGCATTTTGGATGAGTGTACCGGTAGGTTGTGCGAATATCGTTCCACCGGAAGGCGGCCCCAGAGATACAATTCCTCCGGTTTTGGTTTCGGCAAATCCACGGGATTCTTCCGTCAATTTCAGAAGTGAGCATATTGTTCTGACCTTTAATGAAACGCTCAACGATCCAAGAAATCCAAACGATATCATTTATACTCCGTCGATGGACATACCTCCCACCATCACAACAAAGGGGAAAGCACTGACGGTAAAATTTAATGATACACTTCAGCCCAATACCACCTACGTAATCAATTTCGGAGACCAGATCACTGATATCACGGAAGGCAATCCTGTCCGGAATTTTGTTTACACTTTTTCGACGGGCCCTTACCTGGATTCGCTGGAAATTTCAGGTAAAGTGATGCTTGCAGAAAACGGCGGAGTGGATACTACACTTAATGTTGCACTTTATAAAGACCGTTCCGATTCGGCAATTCGTCTTAAGAACCCCTTGTACGTGGTGCGCTTGGACGGCAATGGTAATTTCCGGTTTCACAATCTGCCCAAGGACACTTTTGCTATTTATGCCTTTGGCGGCGGAAGAAGATACAACCCAAAGGAGCTTTTTGCTTTTTATGACACGGCTGTAGTGGCCGGCGAAGCCGATTCAGTTCGATTGTATGCCTTCCGAGAAGCGCCGACAACTCCAACCACGGCTTCTGCCGCAGGTGCCACCAGGATTCCTGCGAATGACCGCCGGTTGCGTTTTACCCCGGGCGCAACTACACAGGAATTGCTTGAGGATTATATTATGACATTCCCGGTACCTTTAAAAAATTTCGATTCAACCAAAATGCACTTAGCTATAGATAGTGTTTTCAACCCGGTGAATTTTACAGCCACACTTGACACTACAAGAAAGGAAGTGCGAATTAAAACCGACTGGAAAGAAGGCACACCTTATCATTTGATTCTTGAAAAAGAATTTGCTACGGATACTACCGGAAGGCAATTATTGAAAACAGATACGCTTTCATTTACTACAAAGAAAAAGGCTGATTATGGCGCTATCACCAGTTTGCGCTTTAGAAATATGGACAAATACAAACACCCGGTGGTGCAATTTGTATTAAATAACCAGGTAGTGAAATCGGTACCAATCACAGGACCTATTTACACTGAAGCCTTAGTCATTCCCGGCGAATACTACCTTCGCGTTTTTGATGATGTCAATCAAAATGGCAAATGGGATACAGGAAGATTTTTTGGCGGGAAAAGACAGCCTGAAATTATTCATCCAATCGAAAGGCCATTTACTGTAAAACCCAATTGGGACAATGAATTCGAAGTAGTTCTGTAGTGCTTTTTTAACAGCTTTTCCCTCTTAGTTTTTGTACATTTGCACACTATGCAATTCTCTTCTTCCCTGCTGGAAAATGCGGTTAATGAGTTCGCTAAATTGCCGGGTATTGGTAAAAAAACAGCCTTGCGTTTAGTGCTTCATTTGCTCAAGGAAAATACTGAAGAGGTACAGCATTTCAGCGAAGTAATCAGCCGGATGCGCAACGATATTAAGTTCTGCCAGCGTTGCCATAATGTGGCCGATGCCGATATCTGTTCCATTTGTGTAAACAGTATGCGCAAGCAGGAAATGATTTGCGTGGTGGAAAACATCCGCGACGTAATTGCACTCGAAAGCACCCAGCAGTACAGCGGCACGTATCATGTTTTAGGTGGCGTTATTTCACCGCTGGATGGAGTAGGCCCTAATCAACTCAATATTGAAACACTCATTCATCGTGTTCAAAAGGAAGAAACTGCTGAAGTAATTTTTGCTTTAAGCCCAACCATACAGGGCGACACTACCATTTACTACATCCAAAAGAAATTGCCGGCAACTACAAAAGTTACCACCATTGCAAGAGGCATTGCCTTTGGCGGTGAGCTGGAATATGCCGATGAAATGACCCTGGCAAGAAGCCTTCAAAACCGCCTGCCGGTTGACAGTTACGTTTCCAGCAGATAATTTCTCCTGACCCCTTGCCTTTTACAGTTTACCGTTTACCTTTGTGTCCCGGCGGATTTGTTTATTGTTCGGCCATAACAGAACTAATAAACGTTGAACTCTCTCAAAGTTTTCCTCGTTTATTAGTGACGGATGAGATGAACCCAACAACACTACTACTATTGAACGTCTGTTGTGTCACACTCTTGTACGTTTAGAACACTGTTCAGCCTATTCGCCGCTCAAAACTGTTTATAATGAGTACTATTCGTGAGCTTTTAAATCATCGCATTCTTGTTATCGATGGCGCCATGGGCACCATGATCCAGCGTTATAAATTAAGCGAAGCCGATTACCGTGGCGAACGTTTCAGGGACTGGCCTTCGGATATCAAAGGCAATAATGACCTGCTGTGCCTGACGCAGCCGCATATTATTCGTGAAATTCATGGACACTACCTCGAAGCAGGCGCCGATATCATTGAAACCAACACCTTCAATGCACAAAGGGTTTCGTTAGCAGATTACCACATGGAAGATCTAGCTTACGAGATCAATTTCGCTGCTGCAAAAATTGCAAAGGAAGCTTGCGCTTTGGTGGGTTCAGGCGAACAAAAATTTGTGGCAGGTGCACTCGGACCCTTAAATAAAACTTTGTCGCTTTCTCCTGATGTGAATAATCCTGGTTACAGGGCATTGACGTTTGATGAAGCAGTTGCTGCTTATTATGAGCAGATAAAAGGTTTGGTTGATGGCGGAGTTGACTTGTTGCTCATTGAAACCATTTTTGATACACTTAATGCAAAGGCAGCCATTTTCGCTGTAAAAAAATACTTCCGCGATACGAAGCAGAAAGAATTGCCCATCATGATCAGCGGAACCATTACAGATGCTTCCGGCCGTACATTAAGCGGACAAACCCTTGAAGCATTTTACAATTCGGTTCGCCATGCAAAACCATTAAGCATTGGATTGAATTGTGCACTTGGCGCAAAAGAAATGCGTCCGCACATTGAAGAATTGAGCCAAATCGCCGAGTGTTATACTTCGGCTTATCCTAATGCCGGTTTACCCAATGCCATGGGAGAATATGACGAGCACCCTGAAGATACAGGCCATTTTATTGAAGAATGGGCCAAACAAGGTTTTGTAAATATTGTTGGTGGATGTTGTGGCACCACGCCGGATCATATTCGGCATATTGCGGAGCATGTGAAAGCCATAAAGCCAAGACCTTTGCCTTTGATGGAAAGAACAACAGTCATAAAAGAAACTGAAGAATTAGTAACCGAATAACCTTAGGAGTCAGCTCCGTAGGAGTCGAACAAAAATGCCAAACACCTGCACACAAATACATGTACATTTCGTATTTGCCGTCAAAAACCGATTGGCTTTAATCGATGAATCTATTCGTAATCGTGTAGAAAAATACATTACAGGAATCGTTCAAAATTTCGGGCACAAACTGTTGGCTGTTTATTGCATGCCGGATCATACACATTTATTTGTTGGAGTTAGACCTGATCAATCTTTGTCAGACCTGATGAGAGAAGTAAAGTCAAAGTCTTCCGAATTCATTAACAAAGAGAAGTTGACCAAAGAAAAATTCAACTGGCAGGAAGGTTATGGCGCATTCTCTTATTCTCATTCTCATGTGGAAAATGTGATTGACTATGTTTTAAACCAACCGGAACATCATAAAAAGAAAACGTTTAAAGAGGAGTATCTTGGATTTCTAAAGAAATTTGAAATTCCTTACGAAGGAAAATATTTATTCAATTGGATAGAAACAGGTTCGACTCCTACGGAGCCGGGGTTATCACCTAATACTGTTTCTACCGAGGTTTAGCTCCTACGGAGCTTGCGCTATAAATCACAACTCCGCCAAGATTAGGCTCCGTAGGAGTCATACCTTGGTAGAAATAAAAACGGAAATTTTTTAAACGGCTCCGTAGGAGTCGAACAAATATTTTGAAAACATCATGATTGAACAAACGATCATCAAACCCTACTTACGCCTTTCAGGCCTCGAGCCTTTGACCATTCGCCCCGAATCCAACTTTGTAAACGTTGGTGAACGGACCAACGTAACCGGTTCTAAAAAATTTGCACGCCTTATTCGCGAAAACAAATACGAAGAAGCACTTTCTGTTGCACGACAACAGGTGGAAAATGGAGCACAAGTTCTTGATGTAAACATGGACGACGCTTTACTCGATGGAGTAAAAGCAATGACCACTTTTTTGAACTTGCTGCAGGCAGAACCGGATATCGCCAAAATTCCCATCATGATCGATTCATCCAAGTTTGAGATCATTGAAGCAGGATTGAAGTGCGTGCAGGGAAAATGCATTGTGAACTCCATCTCCATGAAAGAGGGAGTGGAAAAATTTATTGAGCAGGCATTTATATGCCAGGCTTATGGTGCTGCCGTGGTTGTAATGGCGTTTGATGAAAAAGGCCAGGCCGATACATTGGAAAGAAGAGTTTCCATCTGCGAAAAGGCCTACAAAATATTGACAGAAGAAGTAGGCTTCGAACCACAGGACATCATCTTCGATCCCAACATTTTTGCAATTGCCACCGGCATTGAAGAACACAACAACTATGCTGTTGACTTCATTGAAGCTACAAGGATCATCAAACAAAAAATGCCCCTGGCAAAAGTGAGTGGTGGCGTTAGTAATGTTTCTTTTTCTTTCCGTGGTAACGATCATGTTCGTGAATCGATTCATGCTGTGTTTCTCTATCATGCCATCAAAGCAGGTATGGACATGGGAATTGTGAATGCAGGCCAATTAATCGTATATGATGAAATTGAACCACAGCTAAGAGAATTATGCGAAGATGTTATTCTCAACAAAAGACCTGATGCCACGGAACGCCTGGTAACATTTGCTGAAACGGTTAAAGCCAAAGGAAAAGAAGACGTAAAAGATGAAGCATGGAGGAACAATTCGGTAGAAGAACGTTTGAAACACTCCCTGGTAAATGGCATTACTGATTATATTGAACAGGATACTGAAGAAGCAAGGCAAAAATATCCAAAGCCTTTGGATGTTATTGAAGGTCCGTTAATGGCCGGGATGGATGTAGTAGGTGATCTTTTCGGAAGTGGTAAAATGTTTTTGCCACAAGTAGTAAAGAGCGCAAGAGTGATGAAAAAATCTGTTGCGGTACTCACTCCTTACATTGAAAAGGAAAAAGAAGAGAAAGCGGCAAGAGGAGAAATTTCTCCGTCCGGTGCTGCAAAAATTCTGATGGCAACGGTAAAGGGTGATGTACATGACATTGGTAAAAACATTGTTGGTGTTGTATTGGGTTGTAATGGTTATGATGTAATTGATCTTGGTGTGATGGTTCCTGCTGATAAAATTTTGGATACAGCGGTAAAAGAAAATGTTGATGTGATTGGATTGAGCGGATTGATCACGCCTTCTCTTGATGAAATGGTTCATGTAGCAAAGGAGATGAAAAGAAGAGACATGAAACAACCATTATTGATTGGAGGAGCAACTACTTCCCGTACGCATACGGCTGTAAAAATTGCTCCGGAATATGACAATGGTGTTGTGCACGTACTGGATGCTTCACGCAGCGTCACTGTTGTAAGTAATTTATTGAGCAAAGAACAGAAAGAACAATTCCTTGGTCAAACACAGAATGAATATCTCGGCTTAAAAAATCAATTTCTCAATAAACAAAAGCACAAGGTTTTGATTCCTTACGAAGAATCAGTGGTCATTAAAGAACGTTTTGACTGGAAGAATTACAAACCTACAAAGCCCCAGGTTGACGGAGTGAAAGTGTTTAAGGATTTTGATTTAGCTACCATTGCCGAATACATTGATTGGGGCCCATTCTTCATTGGTTGGGAAATGCCGGGTCGTTTTCCTGAAGTATTAAGCGATAAAATTTTTGGAACAGAAGCAACACGTTTGCATAACGATGCAAAAAAATTAGTGGACAAGATCGTTGCAGAAAAATGGTTCTCTGCCAATGGTGTGATCGGTTTCTGGCCTGCCAATTCAAATGACAGGGATACCGTTACACTACAAGCAGAAAATGGTGAAGTGAAACTCGAATCGCTTCGCCAGCAAATGAAAAAAGCCGTTGGACAACCTTCTTATTCCCTAGCTGATTTTGTAGCGCCGGAAAATACAGTACAGGATTATATGGGAGCTTTTGCAGTGACCATACATGGTGCACAGCCAAGGATCAAAAAATTTGCAGACGAATTTGATGAATACAACAAGATCATGGTGCAGATTTTGGCCGACCGTTTTGTAGAAGCTTTTGCTGAATGTTTACACGCACAGGTTCGAAAGGAATATTGGGGCTATGAAAAAAATGAAACCCTTACCAATGAGCAATTGATCAAAGAAGAATACAAAGGTATTCGCCCGGCACCGGGTTATCCCGCCTGTCCTGACCATACTGAAAAACTCAAATTGTTTTCATTGTTGAATGCAACCGAAAACATAGGCATAGAGTTGACAGAAAGTTTGGCCATGAATCCGCCTCCTTCTGTTTGCGGTTGGTATTTTGCGCATCCGCAAAGTCATTATTTTGGTGTGGGCAAAATTGGTAGAGACCAGTTAGAAGATTATGCCAAACGAAAAGGGATGAGTTTGGAAGAAGCGGAGAAGTGGTTGCGGCCAGTTCTTGAATAATATCTTTAAGAGAAGTGAAGCAAACTACAAACGCTCTCCCAACCCGTAAATAAACCGTGTTGAAACGCCATAGCCATTAGTGGTCCAGCGTTTTCCAATCCTTACAATAACAACATTGTTGTTAGGGTTGATATAAAGATATTGGTTCAGAAATCCAATGGCACTGAATGCGCCGGTTCGTGGATTTGCTCTGCTCCACCATTGATTTTTATAACCTCCGTATTTGTTCATGGTGTCAGCGCTGGCAATGCTATTCACCCATTCTTCATCAACAATCTGTTTACCCTTCCATTTTCCTTTATTGATATAGAGTTGTCCAAACTTTGCAAAATCCCTCGGTATTGCATTCAACCCGGCGGAAGCAAATTCTCTTTTTCTTTTTTTACTGTCCACATTCCAGGTAGCATCATGTTCCATTCCAAGAGGCTTCCAGATCTTTTCTTCGAGATACACAAAAAGTTTTTTGCCGGTAACTCTTTCAAGGATCAATCCAAGAAATTGTGTATTTGCACTTTGATAGCGGAATCGCCCCGGCGGCTCTGCAATTTTGATTCTCAATAAATGCTTTTTCAGGTTGCGGCGTAATCCATAGCGGATCGCATCATCATTAAGATCATATCTGCCTTCATTAAAATCAAGACCACTTCTCATATCCAGCAAATGCTGAATGGTGATTTTTTTGAAATTAGAATCCCTCTTCAGCAATTCAGGAATGTAGTTGGTCATGGGTTCATCAAGAGACCTGATCTTTCCTTCATTGAAAGCAATGCGAACCAGCGTTCCGGTAAATGATTTCGCCATCGAATTGGAAGGAAGGATATCATCTTTTGTAAACCCGTTAAAGTAGTTTTCGTAAATGATGCTGTCATTACGTATCACAAGGAAAGCGGCAGTATTTGTTGTCGTAAGACTCGAGTCGAGGTAATGCTTCAGCTCACCGTATTGTCTTTCATTTGCTGCACTAATGAAGGGAAAAGATTGTTCAGGCTTGTTTATTTTAACAGAAGGAAGCTTTTGGTAATCGGTCAAATTCATTTTGCGCAGACGATAGGCACGAACCACCCAACAAGAAGAACAGCTGATCAAAACAAATACAGCAAGGATCCATCTCATCCGCAAAAGTTACAGAATTCCCAGTTTTACCAATTCTTCTTTTAGTTGAGAAGGCGATTTGAAGATGATGGTTTTTAATCCCATCTCTTCTGCGGCTACCGCATTACGGGCATTATCATCAATAAACAAGGTTTCTTCAATATTCAGTTGGAAACGATCCAGTATTAATTGGTAGAATTCACGGAAAGGCTTTCTCGTTTTTTCTTCGCCGCTTACTACCCGTCCGTCAAACCAGTGCAGAAAATCATATCGCTCAAGCGCAATGGGAAACAACTCGGCACTCCAGTTGGTGAGTGCATACAATTTATATTTTCCAGACTCTTTTATTTGTTTAAAAATTTCAACTGTTCCATGAATCGGGCCTCCCAACATTTCTTCCCATCTGCCGTAATAAGCTTCAATGTATTTTTTCCATTCAGGGTGTTTGATAACCAGTTCTTCTGTGGCTTCTTTTAAGGGCCGTCCTGCATCCTGTTTTTCGTTCCAGTCAGATGTACAGATGTTTTCAAAAAAATGTTTCTTCTGTTCTTCATCCTCAAACATCTTGTCAAATACATAGGAAGGATTCCAGTCTATTAAAACGCCTCCAAGGTCAAAAATGACTGCATCTATTTTCATATTCACATCTTTTATGGCGCAAAAGTAGTGGTGAATGGTTAATGATAAATGATGAGTGAATGTGGAATAGTTTGAGATTTAAGGTTTGGGGTTTGGAGTTTGGAGTTTGGGGTGGTTTAGGTTGAGAAGTCGTTTTATGAGGAAGTGATTTTTTATGGATATTGATTTTTTTGTACTTAGCTGCGTTACTACTATTGAACTTCTGCTGTGTCACTCACTTCTACGTTCGGCAATTCTTATCATCATTTTGCGAGTGTTCTTATTGAATTCAAAAGCTTTCATTTTAGGAGAGTAATTGCACCACAATAGGCACATAGGACACAATAGAAGAGAGCACATAGACTATGTGCCTATGTTTCTATGTGGTAAAGAATTATCTCCAGTAAAAACCCACCCCAGGTCGTTTATGATTTAAGAGTTTTTTATTCCGCCTCCCGCTATCAGCGGGACAGGCTCTCCCAAGGAGGGGATGGTGTACAACTGCATTTAGGTTCTTTACTTCTTGCAATAAAGAGTTTGTGCAATTAATAAAGCATCTCCGAAAGCAAGGGCTGTGCAAGGATGGTCCCGCCCAAGGCGGGATCGGGATGGGCCGCTGAATAGAATTACAGAACGATGCAGGGAGTGACACAACCAAAGATGATAGTAGTAATGAAGATGATTACATACTTATTTATACTTCTTCACTGTCTTCACTTCGCCATTACCTGCAGACGTACAACTTATAGCTGTTCCTCCTCCTGGCGCAAGGTTTAATTCAAAACAGTTTTACTGTTAACAATAAAACTGTCAATGGCATAGGCCTCCTGGCAACAAAAGCAGTAAAAAATAATTTTTCCTATTCATTTTTTTTCAAGCAGCCACCACATTCGCCTGCGCGGCTTTATTTTGTAATTGGCGCGAATGTATTTGGTAATGTGTTCCATGGCTTCGTTAATATCATCTGTAAATAAAACCAGGTCCATATCCTCTTTTGAGATGGTTCCTTTTTCGGCCATTACCTGCATGGACTCCCAAATGTCTCTATAAAACTCTTTGCCAAACAACACCAGTGGAAAGCTGGTAATCGTTTTGGTTTGAACCAGGGTCAGGGTTTCAAAAAATTCGTCCATAGTACCAAAGCCACCGGGCATAATAATAAAGGCATAGGAATATTTTACCAGCAAGGCCTTGCGAACAAAAAAATGTTCAAACGTTACTGAAGTTTGCACATATTTATTTCCGATTTGTTCAAAAGGCAAACGAATGTTGCATCCCACCGATCTTCCATCGTTCTCGAATGCGCCACGGTTAGCTGCTTCCATAATTCCGGGACCACCGCCGGTCATTGTAGTGAAACCAATTTCCGCAATGCGTTTTCCAAATTCTCTTGCCGATTGATAATATTCATGATCTTCTTTAAAACGTGCCGACCCAAAAACGGTAATACAGGGCCCAACAAAATGAAGGCAACGAAATCCCTTTATAAATTCTTTAAAAACTTTCCACCCAAATGCTAATTCATATCCGCGGCTTTTAGGTCCATCCAGATATACATGTTCCTTCGGAGGAATGATCGGGTCGATCTTTGGATTTTTCTTTACTTCAACCATAACAATCAAAATTAAAGTAGAAGTGAATCGAAATTCCATTCTTTTATGTATCAAACAGCATTACTACAATTTAACTTTCCTTGCACAGTTTACACTGAGCGCAGCGAATGTGCACTCTTGTACGTTCTGTAATTC
>JAGIAB010000072.1 GCA_017745135.1 Flavisolibacter sp. | reverse complement strand
TTTTTTCGAATTAAGATTATAGGTGAGTTCTGCTTTTCATATTTTGAAGAACATCTGCAAGCCGGTCCATATTTTCCTCGTTAGCATCAATAGCAAATCCTTTTACCTTGTTGTATTCTTTAATGGTTGGAAACAATTGTTCGAAAGTTAATTCCGTTTTATTATGATCAACTTCTTCAAAATGTGCAGTGAGTTGAAAAACGGGTTTGGAAACATGGTTCAAAACGATTCGCTCAGGTTTTTTAATTTCAACAAATACCGATTCGTTAGGATAATTGCCACCATCTGGTCCGTGCATGGTAAACTTCCAATGGCCACCGGTACGTAAATTAAATTGGTGGAAGGTGTTGGTAAATCCTTTGGGTCCCCACCATTGTTTTAATAGTTCAGGATTTGTCCATGCAGAGAAAACAGTTTCCCTGGGAGCGTTAAAAACTCTTACTGTAACGATTTGCCTTTCTGGATGTTCATTCCTGATTTCCGGTCTCATGTTCATCTGTTGTTTATTCTAAAATAGCACAATGAAATCCATTTTCTTTTAGCAGCACTATTATCTTATCGCTTGAAAAATCCTTTCCTTCCACTCTCAATATTTTATCACAATCCTGCAAATCGAAATTGATTTTGCTGCCGGGAAAATGCCCCAAAAGCATATTCACTATGTTACTGGCGTCGTTGGCGCTTTCAACGTTGGTTTTAAATACTTCGATTATGCTCATACATTTCTTTTATGCAGCATCGTCTATTTTTGTTCCTGATGCTTTTAACCGGTCAGCTATGTTTTTCATTTGGCGGATGTGGCGTTTCGAATGACAAGCTAAAAAACAAAGGCATTCCCATCCCGTTAAATGTCCCAACTGAGGAAACGAAAAATCAGTAAATGTTTTATCCAGGTCCAATGTGTTGGTCAATGCCTCTAATTCTTTCCTCGTTCCTTCAAAATGCTGAATAAACTGTTTCTTATTTTTTGACTCATCCGATGGAAGAATAAATTCCGGCGATTGCAGTTTCGTGCTATAGTCAAGAAATATTTTTTGAATAATGGCTGTATGCTCTAAAGGATTTCTGTTTGTGGTTTTTGAATTTCCCTTCAACGCTTTAAGTATGGCTGATTCTGATTTGTATAAATGTTCTGCTACCTGTCCTGCCGTCCAGCTTCCTTCAAAAGGAATTGTATTGAACTCTTCTTCGGAAAACAAGGAAAATGTTTCCAACAAATCCTTTGTTGTTTCATTGAGTTCTGAAATGAATTGTTCTTTCATTTTTTTGAGTTTTTAAGTTAAAAAGCTATACTGAATATCCAACACCTTACCTGTTCCCGCTACAAATAATATCAGTCCTGACATTATTCTTAATAAAAAAATCAGCAGTGTTTAGCGTTTTCGTATTCGTTTCACATACCTGCTTTTTGTGTGACGAATTCATTTCGTTTTCTTTTTCGGGAACGTACTGGAGGATAACAATACCCGTCTTGCTTCTTACAGCATTCACTAGTTTTAAATACATAGTTTTCTTTACATCGCTAAAAATGGTTTTTCCGCTTCCAATAATTGCCGGATTTACAAAAAGATGGTATTCATCAATTAAATTTTCACTGATAAAGGAAGACACAATGCCGGCTCCGCCATAAAGAATAATGTCTTTACCGGGCTCTCTTTTAAGTTCTTTTACTTCTTCAACAATATCATTGGCTACTCTTACATTGGTCCAGTTGATGCACGTGACTGTTCTTGAAAAAACAATTTTAGGAGAACCATTCAGCTTTTCTGCCATCCATTTTTCTTCTTCCGTACTTTCCGGATTGCTTTGAACAGTGGGCCAGTAAACGGCCATTCCTTCGCCGGTGGCACGGCCCATTAAAAATGTGTCGGCGGAATTGGTGAGTCCGGCAACGTAATTTTTTACAACATCATCCCAATCAGGCACTAACCAATCCATTTCACCGCCAGCTCCGCATACGAAACCATCAAGGCTTAACTGAATCTGCAATTTTATCTTTCTCATTTCTTTATTGGTGAATCGTTGACAACACAAATTTTGGACGAATCGCTAAAACCGGCGGGGTGGAGGTACGGCAATTTGAGGGGTTGATTGCGACAGAAGTTTGATTTAGTTTTAGGGTGTGATTGCGACAGGCGAGGAAGTGCTAAAGCAAATATTGAAACGATAACGAACTTAAAAACCTTTTAAATGAAACACATTTCCATCCTAATTCCTCAGGGCGACTGCAGCCTGGTAAATGTTCAGGGAACGCACCAGATCTTTTCTGAAGTAAATGGAGTTTTAGCCAGAGCAGGAAAACCTCCGATGTTCAAAATTCAACTGGTAGGAATTCGAAAGAGTAATTCCGCTATCAATGGCTTGTTTACCATACATCCTGATGTATTAATTGATGATATTGAACATACAGACCTCATCATCATTCCTGCTATTCATGGCAATAAAAACAGCATGCTTGAGGCGAATAAAGAATTTGCTCCCTGGCTGATTCAGCAATACAAACAAGGTGCAGCAATTGCTTCTTTGTGCATTGGTGCATTTTTGCTGGCCAGTACTGGCTTACTGAATGGAAGGAAAGTAGCAACGCATTGGGTGGAAGCTGACAGTTTCCGCGAAATGTTCCCGGAAGCCATATTGGTTCCTGATAAAATCATTACTGACGAACAAGGCATTTATACGAGTGGCGGTGCTTACTCCTGGTTAAACCTTGTTTTATACCTCATTGAAAAATTTGCAGGCAGAGATATGGCTATTGTTTGCTCTAAACTTTTTGAGATCCAAATTGAACGAAACAGCCAGTCTGCTTTTATGATCTTCAACCCGCAAAAACAACATGAAGATGAAGTGATCAGGAATGTGCAGGAGCATATTGAAAAACATTACGACGAACGAATCTCGGTAGATGACCTGGCCTTAAAATTTGGGTTGAGCCGGAGAAATTTGGAGAGACGATTTAGAAAGGTTACTTACAACTCTATTGTTGAATACCTGCAAAGAGTTCGTATTGAAGCTGCCAAACAAACTTTGGAACGAAATCGTGAGAATGTGAATGAAGCTATGTACAAAGCAGGCTATAACGACATTAAAGCCTTTAGAACGACATTTAAAAAATTAACCGGATTGTCGCCGCTGGAGTATCGAAATAAGTACAGCAAAGCGGTTGAAGTAGTGTAAAAATAAAGGAGTGTTTTAGAAGGGCTGAAATCAATCATTGCTTTTGAATCGCAACTGCCTTATTTTGTCAAAAAAAGAAAATGAAATTCAAACTAATCTGCTTATTCCTATTGCTAACCGGCTTTCTGGCTGGCTTTGCACAGGAAGTTGATGTAACTAATGTTGCCAAGGTTACCATTCTTAATCCCGGGTTGAGTTATGAAACCAGAGTTGGTAGGTTTCAAACGGTCTATGGGCAGGCTTTTATGAACCTGTCCGCTTCCTACTCTTATTCAAGCAACATGGGTTCCAATTCTGAATTTTATTTTGATCCTGCTGCCACCTTGCAATACCGCTATTATTATAATGGTGGAAAGCGTATGGAAATGGAAAAAAGAACGGAGATGAACAGCATGAATTATGTAGCGGTTATCAGCGAAGTTATTTTTTCAAAAATGCGTTTAACCAACGACTATTTTGATGAATCAGGCCGTCGCGGTATCACCCGTTTTGGTGTTGCGTGGGGATTACAAAGAAATTATAAGAGTCGTTTTAGTCTTGATCTTAACCTGGGACTCGGCTATATGGTTGCAAAAGGCACCACTTATAATTATAGCGGTCAGCTAAAAACAAAAACCGTTACCACGCCTACCATGATGGGGCAATTCAACATAGGGTTTTGGTTGAACAGGAAAAAGGAAGAATAGGGATGGGTTTCACAATCTGCGGCTGGCTGTATCAATTCATGTCCATGTTTTAGCAGCTCATACATGCAGCCCTTTTCACCCGCTTATGCTGTAAATAGTTTTGTCTCAACAAATCAATTTTATGAGGCAAACAATTTCAAAGAAGAGGAACAAAAACTTTTTATTATTCTTTGCTCCTTCATTTATACTGACTTTATTTTTTCTTGTTTGTTCATTCACTGCACAAAAGCTGGCAGATGATTTTCTAAAGCAACTGGGAATTACCCAACAGGGTGCAAATGAAAAAATAACCAATAGCATTCTCAATGGATATATCGACAGCTACGGAATAAGAAATGCAAAGAACATTGCTTCCGGCAATAGAAAAGTAGTGACGCTTGATCTGTTGAACTACATAAAAAAACATGTGGGCAGTGCAGCGTTTATTAAAGAGTATAACGAAATGATAGATCGCTACAAGCCTACTGAATACATTCCTCAAACCCCGGAAGAGATGCGCAGTGAAATGATTGAAAACGCTAAAACTGCCGTTGCCAAATCCGAAGAAATGTTGCGTAAGTCCGATCCTTCCTTCAAAAGCATTTTTGAAAAGAATGTTGAAGATGCAAAGAAAGCCCTGAAGGATGCTGAAGATCCAAACAACAAGCACTACTTAGCTTATACAAAGAACTACCCGCAGGCTGTAAAAAATTACAAAGCAAGTTATGAACATGCTATTGCCGACTGGAATACAAAGTATCCATCCAATCAATTGCTATTTGTAAAAAAGCGTCTTGAAGAATTTTTGAATGCTACGAAAGACATTGACTTTGCAGCCGAACTCACTGAGAAGAATGGCAAGAAAGTATTTGTAAATCCGGATTATGAACGCAAGGACAACCGGTGGAAGATGGCGTTTCGTGCGGGTAAGGAAGTGGTAGAACCGGCACGAGAGTTTGTTCAGAAATGGATCAGCGAAATCAAATAAAAGAAGAGCCTCCAACATGGAGGCTTCATTAATTTTTTAGAGTCGAAAGTTTCGATATAAGGATCACAAGAATTTATCAGGCTTTGGAACAAGATTCAAAAAAGCATCCTGCTTCACTTTATATTTTCTCTTATCCAGCTTGTAGTAAAAAGCTCCTTTCTTCGATCCGGATTTGTCTTTACCGTTTTGCCTGACTAATAATCCTGTTGACAATAATTTCCTGGTAAAATTGCGGCTGTCAAAATTCGTTTCATAAACCCCCTCATACATATTTTGTAAATGAGGAATGGTAAAACGCTGGGGTAATAATTCAAACAATATGGGATGTAAGGCCGCTTTATAACGCAATTGCTTTTGAGCCATGCGTACCATATCATCATGGTCGAAGATCAGTCTTGGTTTACTGGTCAAAGGAAACCATTCGGCATGATAGTCTTCACTCAATTGTGTTTCATATTGATGAATATCAATCAGGGCGAAATAAGCAACAGAAACAGTTCGTTCTTCCGGGTCCCGGGTTACATCGCTAAAAACATGAAGCTGCTCGAGATAAACGTCTTCAAGACCGGTCAATTGTTTAAGTACACGGTTGGCAGCCTGGTCCAATGTTTCGCTTCCTTTGAGGAATCCGCCCATTAAACTCCATTTATCTTTTTCGGGTTCAAATCCTCTTTTGATGAGTAAAAGCTTCAAATCCTGTCCGTCAAAACCAAAAATGATGCAGTCTACGGCTACTAAAATCCGGGTCTGTCCTAAATAATGTTTCATATTAACGCCGAACGTTTGTGAGAGATGATGTTATATTCTTTTCCTTACAAGCAAGCCTTATTAAGTTTTTAAAGAGAATGGATGTGTAAATATAAAATGTTGCCGTCAAAAACCTAAGTGCCCATATTAAATAAAAAGAAGGTTGTTGGATAACAACCTTCCCATTGCAATTGGTTATAGTTCATCAAAGCGATGAACAGTTGCTGGATAAAATTAATTGGTTATTTACAATTTCCGTAAACAACTTCATTCCATCTCAATTCATTTTTGAATTGATGAAGCTTTGTTTCTTTACCAATCACCAGGAATTCAATTCCTGCGATTTCGGCAAAGTCAGCAAGATGTTCTGAAGTTAAGTTCTGGCTGTAAACAGTGTGGTGTGCGCCACCACCCAATATCCATGCAGTGCAGGCAGTTTGCATATCGGGTAGGGGTTTCCATAATACCCTGGCAACAGGCAGTTTAGGCAGATCATGTTGTGGCTTTACGGCTTCCACTTCGTTTACTAATAAACGGAACCGGTTCCCCATATCAATCAATGAAGCATTTAATGCAGGGCCACCTGCAACGTTAAACACCAAACGCACAGGATCTGCTTTTCCTCCAATGCCTAAAGGATGGATTTCACACGAGGGTTTGCCATCGGCAATGCTTTCACATATTTCAAGCATGTGGGCACCTAATACCATTTCGTTGCCGGGTTCAAAATGGTAGGTATAGTCTTCCATGAACGAATTGCCACCTTCCAATCCTGTGGCCATTACTTTCATAGCACGAACGAGTGCTGCAGTTTTCCAGTCGCCTTCTGCACCAAAGCCATAGCCATCTTTCATCAAACGCTGAACAGCAAGGCCTGGGAGTTGTACCAAACCATGAAGGTCTTCAAAGGTGTCAGCAAAGCCCTTGAAATTTCCCTGCTCTAAAAAGGCACGCAAACCCAATTCAATCTTTGCGGCTTCACGCAATGACTGGCGCTGTCCATTTTTTAAAGCATCGGAAAGTTTGTATTGTTCTTCGTACTCTTTTACTAAAGTATCAATCGACTTATCACTTACTTCATTCACTACTTTTACCAAATCACCAATGGCGTGATAGTTCACTGAATAGCCAAACTGCAATTCAGCTTCTACTTTGTCGCCTTCGGTAACGGCAACATATCTCATGTTATCGCCAAAGCGAACAAATTTTGCTCCTTGCCAGTCGTACCATGCTGCAGCGGCTCTTACCCAGGTATCAATTTGTTTCAATACCTTTTCATCCTGCCAAAAACCAACAATTACTTTCCTGTTCAGGCGCATACGGGTCATCATAAAACCAAACTCACGGTCGCCGTGCGCCGATTGGTTCAGGTTCATAAAATCCATGTCAATGCTATCCCATGGAATATCACGGTTGAATTGAGTATGCAGGTGCAATACCGGTTTTTGTAAGATCTTCAAACCATTGATCCACATTTTTGCCGGAGAGAAAGTATGCATCCATGTAATGATACCAACACAGCTTTTCGATGCATTGGCTTCCTGGCAAATGGAAAAAATTTCCTCAGGCGTTTTGACGGTAGGTTTAAAAACTACAGAAACTGAAATTTGTTCTGCCTTGTTCAAAAATGAAGCAATCTGTTGCGAGTGTTCGGAAACTTTTTTTAGAGTGTCTTCGCCATATAAATGCTGGCTGCCGGTGATAAACCAGACTTCTAATTGTTTAAAATTCATAATGCCCGTGAAGGTACAATTAATAAATGTAATTTATACGGTTATATGCAATTTTACTAAGTTTGTTTTAGACAAATCCATCCCAAATAAACTAATTTCAAACAACTAAAAACAGCCGTTCAAATGAGACAGTTTTTTATTGCCACTGCCGTTTTGTTTGCTGCCTCTGCACATGCGCAAAGCAATGCTGTTTTTACGGTAAAAGCCAATGAGGTAAAGGCAATCGTACAACCCACTATGTGGGGCTTTTGCGGCAATGGCATTAAGACGAATAATCAATATGATTTTTCTGTACTGGCAAGACAAAATAAGGAAAGCAATGTTGTATTGAATGTAGAGCTGGTCAACTCAAAAAGGGAAACCATTGGGAGTACTTCGCTCACGCCTGCAGGAGAGCAATGGAAAAAGCATCACGGAACAATAACAGCAACTCAAACCGATCCAAAAGCAAGTTTGAACGTTTGGTTTTCCGGTAGTGTGTTCTTGAATACGGCTCTGTATTAGTACAGCCAATGAGCAGAAGAAGTATTGTGAAATGAATGGTCTGTTTCATGCTATGCAATTAAGGAATTGCAAATTCGACTTATCTAAAGTTAGAGAGTTATCATCATTGCATTCATGCCTTCTGGCTTCGTAAAATAATTTGTCACGTTTTATTCATTTTTCTTTTTCGTGAGTTTTCATCGGTTAAATTTGCAAGGTGAGGCAGCTTTTTGTTATATGTGCTATTTTAGTTCAGTTTCTTGGATTTATTTCCGCCGAGGCCAGGACGCCTGCACCAACGGTGATGGGCACAAAAAAAGAAAGCCCACTCACCCTTTCTTCTTTTTTTCAGCATGAACATCCTGTAGATGCTACATCCACAAATCATTTTGCAAGTACTGCTTTTAAAGTAAGATACCAGAGGCCTTTGCCTGCAATGGCAAACTGGTGCAATGATATTGTATCAACGCCTGTTGCCCGGTGCAAACATTCTAATGTTTATAGTTCTCCTTTATTTCTTCCATTAACCAGGTACTTACTATTCCCCAATCACTATTTCTGGTAATCATCGTTTAGCATTGAACAAAATTTTTAGCAGGTTTATTTAACCATCAATTATTGTTTACTAAACGAAATAAAAAATGTCAGAAATAATAACAGTATTATTACTTATTGTACCTGTATTGCTTGTTATAGCTATAGTGAGCTATTCACATAAGAAGCGAAAGCGAAAGCAGAAGGATAAATTATCTGTGTATCTTCATGAAGCAACGGGTGGGGCTGGATTCAAACCAGATTTTCAAAAGCACCTGGTCCATCAATTGGTTCTTATTGACGAAGGTTCACGAAAAATCTTAGTGGTCAATCATCATGAAGATCTTTCGCATGAACAATTGTCCCTGGATTTTATCAAAACAGTCAAAGTTGTAAATCTGAAGGAGACAATAAAAGCAGATGATCAGAAAAGAACAGAGATTATCACTAAGCAGATAGGCGTGGAGGTTTCTTTTGAAAAACCCGAAAAGGAAATCTTTTTGGTTGTGTATGATCATATAGAACATAATATTTTTCAGATGACTGACCTGGAGAAAGAAGCCCGGGAATTACAGGAAATCATTACAAAGACAAAAGTTCGGCAGTTAGTCGCTTAATAGTTTCTATGGCTCATTTACCACATCTTATTACAGATCTCGCTCTGATACTTGGGGCTGCAGCAGTTATCACCTTAGTGTTTAAATGGCTGAAGCAGCCGCTTGTGTTAGGGTATATTATTGCAGGTTTTTTAGTTGGCCCCTATTTTAATTTTACTCCCACCGTTATTGATAAAGAAAATGTAGAAACGCTTGCTGAAATTGGCGTTATCTTCTTGTTATTTAGCCTGGGTCTTGAGTTCAGTTTTAAAAAGCTGATGAGGGTGGGAGGCTCCGCTTCTATTACTGCGCTGGTTGAAATTGTTTTCATTACGATAACCGGATTTTTTTTAGGAAAAGCCCTTGGCTGGAGTTTGATGGACAGTTTGTTTCTTGGAGGAATGCTGGCCAGTTCATCTACCACTATTATTCTGCGGGCTTTTGATGAACTTGGATTAAAAACTAAAAAGTTTGCAGGGATTGTATTTGGTGTGTTGATTGTGGAGGACATAGTGGTCATCTTACTAATGGTATTGCTTTCAACAATGGCAGTAAGCCGCATGTTCGAAGGTGCTGAAATGCTGATGACAGTTTTTAAACTGAGCTTCTTTCTGATTATTTGGTTTGTAGCTGGGATTTTTTTATTGCCTACATTTTTAAAAAAGGCAAAACGGTTTTTGAATGACGAGACGCTTTTAATTCTTTCTTTAGGACTATGCCTGGGTATGGTGGTGCTGGCAACCCAGGTTGGTTTCTCTGCCGAACTGGGTGCCTTTGTAATGGGTTCTATTATTGCTGAAACCACATCGGCGGAAAAAGTAGAGCATGTTTTAAAACCGGTGAAAGATCTCTTTGGGGCCATTTTCTTTACATCTGTCGGAATGATGATCGATCCAAATGCAATGGTTGAATATGCACAACCGATTATTTGGATAACCTTGCTGACCTTATTCGGAAAATTGTTTAGTACTACATTAGGCGCACTCATTTCAGGACAGCCTCTTAAACAATCGGTACAGGTGGGAGCGAGCATGGCACAAATTGGCGAGTTTGCCTTTATTGTTGCTTCATTAGGATTGTCGCTTGGAGTAACTTCCGCTTTCTTGTTTCCTGTTGCAGTTGGTGCATCTGCTATTACAACATTTACTACGCCTTATCTTATAAAATCATCTGGCTGGTTGTATGAGAGGCTTGCAAAAATATTACCTCATTCTGTAACAGAGCGATTGAACAGGTATAGTACGGAAACAAATAAGGTAGCGAGAACAAGCGAATGGAGAACATTGGTCCGTTCAACCATTATAAACGCAGTATTGCTTAGTATTATCATTCTTTCGGTTATTGTTTTTTCTTCCGTGTACATAGAACCATGGATCACTAAAAATGGCAATTCATTAGCGGTAAGAATTGGAGCTTCCTTTCTTACTCTTGTAATTTTATCTCCTTTTTTATGGGCTTTGGCTATAAGAACAACTACCGATGTATTTCAAAAGCTTGCTGGAAATCCTCAATTTAAGGGTACTTTCTATACCATTCGTTTGATTAAGCTTGTACTCGTAGCATTTTTTATTGGCTTTTTGCTGCACCGTTTTTTCAACATCTACACAGGTATAATTTTTACCGTGGTGGTTCTTTCCTTACTTATAATGTTTTCAAAGAAGATACAGTCTTTATACGACAAACTTGAAAGCCGCTTTTTTGCCAATTTAAATGAAAGAGAAATTGAAACATCAAGGGTGAACCGTACTGAATTGGCGCCCTGGGATGCGCATATTGTTCCGGTAATTATTCCGCTAAATGCTGACTGTATAGGTAAAACTTTATTGGAATTAAGATGGCGGGAATCTATCGGTATTAACGTGGTTATGAT
>JAGIAB010000721.1 GCA_017745135.1 Flavisolibacter sp. | reverse complement strand
AACATTTCATTTGTGTTGAGAGCTTTTTTATTTGCCATCAATGGCAAAGTATCAGAAAACGGATGACACGGATTAAAAGGATGTGCACGGATGTTCTTTTCAAAAAAAATCTGTGCTGATCTATCCAATCCGTGTCATCCGTGTTCTGAAATATAGCAATGCCGAAGGCGTTGCTTAGAGTCTGCAACTAAGGCTTCTGCAATTCTATAATGAATTTCAAACTATGTGGTCTGTGCTGCAGCGAAGTCCCTCCTTCGGAGGTCCCGATAGCTATCGGGATAGGGAGGCCGCCTTATCTTCGCAGCCATGAATAAAATCGTTTTTATCACCGGTGCTACTTCTGGTTTTGGAGAAGCCTGTGCCTATAAATTTGCTCAAAACAATTACGATCTTATTTTAAATGGGCGCAGAATTGAACGGTTGGAACAATTAAAAAAAAATCTCGAAGAGCAATACAACACTTCCTGTTATTTGCTGCCTTTTGATGTGCAGAACCAGCAACAGGTTTTTGATTCCATTAACAGTTTACCTGATCCCTGGAAACAGATTGATGTTTTAGTCAATAACGCCGGACTTGCTCTGGGAAGGGGACTTTTTCATGAAGCAGAAGTTTCCGATTGGAACACTATGATAGATACTAATGTCAAGGGATTGTTGTATGTATCTAAAGCGGTGATACCTTCTATGATTCAAAGAAAAAACGGGCACATCATTAATGTTGGTTCCATAGCTGGTAAAGATGCTTATCCCGGGGGAAATACTTACTGCGGGACCAAGGCTGCGGTCGATATGATCAGTAAAGCAATGCGCATTGATCTTCTTTCCTATCACATAAAAGTCACGGCCATACATCCCGGTGCTGCGGAGACCGAATTTTCATTGGTGCGTTTTAAAGGAGCGGAAGATGTGGCAAAAAAAGTGTACGAGGGTTTCCATCCTTTAAACGCACAGGATGTTGCCGAGGTCATTTTTTACTCGGCTTCCTTACCTCCTCATGTTTGCATTAACGAATTGGTGCTAACCTGCACCCAACAGGCGAATACCAATTTCTTTGACAGGTCAGGTTACCTGTAAAGATTTGGAAAACCATAACACCAAAGCAGAATGAAGCCGCATTGTTGGCATTAGTTTAGCATGTTTGATGGCGTTTTTTAGGCTGATATCAAACGCAGTCCAGCTTTTCTTCCATGGAAAGAAAATAATTGCAAGATGCTTTCAGTCTAAAAAAAATTCTGCTATTTTTAAACCGTCCAATTGATCAATATCTATAAAAAGCCATGAAAAAATCCGGTACTCTTTTATCCGTCCTGCTTCTATTTGTTACCCTTTCCTATGCACAACAGGTAATAAAAGTTCAACCCTGCAACGATACTTTAATACAAAGACAAGTCGATAGCCTGAAAGTTCTCTATTCCAAACAAGGTTATAACGTTCTTCGCGAAGCTTCCATAACTATGGAAAGTGAATACGAAATGCCCGTTGTAGTTGAGTTGAAGGAAAGAGCTTTGTACCAGGTTGTTTTTATTGGTGATATAACTTCAAAGCTTTATGAAGTCCGCATGTACGACTGGAATGAAAAAATGGTAGTATACCAGAAAAAAATGTGGGGCGATGTGGATGGTAATATAATTTCCTACGGTTATCAACCCAAGTTTACTGAGTTCCACATGATTAAGCCGGTACAGGTAAACAAGAAAAAGAAAAAAGGTCTTTGCGGCTACGTTATGTTGCTTCAAAAGGTGAGGCAGTAAATCCCCTTGTCCCCCTGAAGGGGAGACTTAGGTAGATGAGTCTTTACTGATGTCAATCTTTTCTTTAAGGTGAGTTTCTATTGCGGGATTACTTCTTCTGCCTTCAGTCTTATTTCATCATTCTAAAGAAATTATATGTTTAAGAAATGGTTGTAAAAGAAAAGTTTCTACAACCTAAGTCTCCCCTTCAGGGGGACAAGGGGATTACTTCCTGCTATAATTCGGTGCTTCCCGTGTAATGTCCACATCATGCGCATGGCTCTCACGCATACCTGCATTGGTGATCCTGACCAGGGTTGCTTTTTTCAGATCTGAAATGTTTTTTGCGCCGCAATACCCCATACCTGCACGCAAGCCACCAACAAATTGGTAAACGATCTCTTTCAACATTCCTTTATAAGCAATACGTCCCTCAATACCTTCCGGAACATATTTTTTTATATCAGCTTCAGGATCCTGGAAATAACGGTCGCTGCTTCCTGTACTCATAGCGCCTAAAGAACCCATGCCGCGATACTCCTTGAATTTTCTTCCTTCGTAAATGATGGGATCGCCGGGACTTTCTTCCGTGCCTGCAAAAATGCTTCCCATCATTACACAATCAGCACCTGAAGCCAGGGCTTTCACCATATCGCCGGTGTAGCGAATGCCGCCGTCGGCAATTAGTGGAATGCCTCTTTTGCTTAATGCAGCATGCGCCTGCATAATAGCAGTAAGTTGCGGAACACCTGCGCCGGCTACAATCCGTGTTGTACAAATTGACCCCGGGCCAATCCCTACCTTCACGGCATCGGCGCCTGCATCGGCTAAGGCATCTGCTCCTTCGGTAGTGGCAACATTGCCGGCGATAACATTGAGGTTTTTGAAATTCTTTTTTACACCTTTGAGCGCATCAATAATTCCTTTTGAATGTCCATGTGCACTGTCTAAACAAACTATATCAACGCCTACATTTTGTAAGGCCGCAACACGATCCAGCAGATCTTTTGTAACACCAACGGCTGCGCCCACTAACAAACGACCCAGGGAATCTTTTACTGCATTTGGAAAAGAGGTTACCTGTAGTATGTCACGGTAAGTGATCAATCCAACTAACTTTCCTGATTGATCAACTACAGGCAGTTTTTCAACTTTGGTTTGGCGTAAAATTTTTTCTGCACCTTTCAAGTCTGTTCCTTCCGGGGCGGTAATGAGGTGTTCTTTGGTCATAACTTCGCTCACTTTGCGGTGCATATCTTCTTCGAAGCGTAGATCACGATTGGTAAGGATTCCGGCCAGTTTTCCCCCTCCATCAATAATAGGGATACCGCCAATTTTATTATCACGCATCAGGCGTAAGGCATCGCCAATAGTTGCATTAACAGTTAAAGTGATCGGGTCAATGATCATTCCGCTTTCACTTCTTTTCACTCTTCGTACCTGGTCTGCCTGCTTTTCAATGGTCATATTTTTATGCAGAATGCCAAGTCCACCTTCTCTTGCGAGGGCAATGGCCAGTGAAGCTTCTGTTACCGTATCCATGGCAGCAGACAGCATAGGCGTATTCAGTGTTATGTCTTTGGTGAGTTTTGTTTTGATGTCTACATCGCGGGGAAGAGTTTCGGAGTAAGCCGGTACCAGCAGAACATCGTCGAACGTTAAACCTTCAATGAAATTTTTAGTGGAGTTTATTGCCATGTGCAAAGATAGGGAGGTGAAAGAAATTAAAAACCCAAGAATTGAGAAGGGACAATTTTTCTGAAGAATCGTTCAGTCATTTAGTAAACAAGATGTGAAAATTTTATTCAGTTAACTTTTATTTATCGAAACTTAACTAAACATCAAAGTTCAATCAGATTCCTATGCTGCGGAGGAAATTAAATATGAAAAACATTTTTACCCTTTTACTTGCTACTGTATCCGTTTCAGCTTTTGCTTACGACGGAGGAAAACTCACCATCACCGTGCCTTCTTCGAAAAATGTACAGATTTATGTTGATGGCCGCATTTACCAGAACAACAATAACAACACCATTGTTCTCAACAACATTAAATCCGGTAATCACTCCATTACTATTTACAAAAACAACCGTAATGGTAATGGTTATGGAAATAATGGAAGAGACAACCGAAGAAATAATAACAATCGTTATGATCAGCGGGACGTGTTGTATAATTCCAGTGTTTATGTCCGACCCTCGTACCATGTGGATGTAATGATTAACCGCTTTGGAAAAGCACTGGTTGATGAAAGAGTCATCAACAATAACTACGAAAATGATGATGACGATTGGTACGACAATGGTTACGGTAATGGCGGTTATAATAACGATGGTTACAATAACGATTATCGCCAGGCCATGAGTGATTATGAATTCAACCAGGTGCTGCAAAAGATCCGCAGCCAGTGGATTGGAAAGCTGTCTACAGCAAGAGATGAAATGAACAACCATTATTTCACTACCGGCCAGGTGAGGCAGGTGCTTCAACTCTTCTCATCCGAAAATGATAAACTCGAGTTAGCTAAGCTTTCGTATAAAAATGTGGTGGACAGGCAAAACTTCCGTCAATTGTATGATCTTTTTTCGTCGCGTTCACAGGAGGAACTTACCAGGTACACAAGAGACTTCCGATACTAATGAATAACCGCACTGGTTCGTACATTATTGAAGACAACGGAGCCTTTACTACGGTAAGGGCTCCACTTTTTTTAATGGTGATTAAACTTTACGGGGTTTTGGTAATCTATTATTTGCACGACCCCTGAAAACACCCACCATACGAAGAAAAATATACTCTAAATGAAAACTCCCTAAGGAGCCTCGCTATTGTGAGGCTCTTTTGTTAAGGATGAGCCTTCTTCTCTTGCAGTGTCAGCTCTACTATGGTATAGCCTTTGTTTCGAATGGTATTATTTAACCATATTAAGAAAAAAGAGGAGGAGGTATTATGAAACTATTGTTTTGTATTCTGGCAAGTGTAGTATTTGCCACGTCTGCTTATTCGCAGTCACTACGGGTAAGTTTTAATGGTAATAAAGACTTTCAACTGGTTATTGATGGAACAACTTACAAATCGGAGAGCTACCTTAACAATGACATTGTATTGAATAATTTACCTGGCAATCACACCGTTACTATTTATCGTGTAAACAGGAATGGTAAAAGCAAACGTCTTTATTCATCTGCTGTAAATCTTTCGCCAAACCAGGAAGTGCATCTTACCGTGAATAATAATGGTAGTATTGAACGTGAAGAAACATCCAGCAACGCTGCCTATGGTTATCGAATACCTATGAGCGATGCCGGCTTTAACGTTATCTATCGTGACGTTAATAATCGATGGAGCCAATCATCAAAGATGACTGCAGCACGGGATGCTTTCGATTCAAGTTCCAATTTATTTTCAACGTACCAGGCAAGGCAAATTGTTAAATTAATGAACTCGGAAGCGAACAGGCTTGAACTATTGAAATTGGCTTACGATAATATTACCGATCCGGTCAACTTTTATCAACTCTACGATTTGCTACAAAGCCAGGCTAACAGAACAGAGTTGGAAAGGTATGTGAGGAGTTATAACCCTGATGGTTCCTACAATAATTATAAAGTAGCGATGAATACCACTGCGTTCAACCAGTTGTATCAGGATGTTTCGCGTCAGAGCAATACCTCACGTAGATTATCTGCAGCTACAAAAGCATTTAATACCGCCACAAATTATTTTAGCGTTCTGCAGGTGAGCCAGCTTATTTCATTAGTAACCGGTGAAAACAACAGGCTGCAACTGGCAAAGTTGTCACTCGATAATATAATTGATCCTGAAAACATCACTCAATTATTTGATTTGCTTACTACCCAGTCTGCAAAGGAAAATCTGGACTATTATATCAGAAACAACGGGTACGCCGGGGCTAATTATAATTATACCGTTCGGGCAGCAATGACAGACGCGGAGTTTAACACATTGTATAATGACATTCGCAGAAAATGGTTGCCTTTATCTAAATACAGTACAGCGGTTGATATATTCAGTTCATCAACCAACTATTTTACAACGCAGCAGGTAAAACAAATTATTGCCTTATTAAGCAGTGAAAGTAACAGGCTTGAGTTGGCAAAGCTTGCATTTGATAACATTGTAGATCAGCAAAACTTCAGGCAATTGTATGATTTGTTTGACTCGCAGGCGAGCAGGGATGAACTGGATAATTACATAGGGCCAACGACAGTTCTAAATAATAGTTTCAAAATGAAGAAAGCCTCACAAAGTGAGGCTTTCCTATCTAATTCAGTTGTTATTTCTTCAACACTTCCGCCATGGTCTTTCCAATATCTGCAGGGCTTTCTACCACATGAATGCCACATTCTCTCATAATCTTCATTTTAGCAGCCGCTGTATCTTCAGCGCCACCAACAATAGCACCAGCATGTCCCATGCGGCGTCCGGGAGGAGCCGTTTGTCCTGCTATAAATCCTACTACCGGCTTTTTATTGCCTGTTTCTTTGATCCATCTTGCTGCTTCCGCTTCCATGCCTCCGCCAATTTCGCCGATCATTACGATGGCTTCTGTTTCAGGATCGTTCATAAACAGTTCAATCGCTTCTTTAGTGGTTGTTCCTATAATAGGATCCCCTCCAATACCGACCGCGGTTGAAATTCCAAGGCCTGCTTTTGCTACCTGGTCTGCAGCTTCGTAGGTAAGTGTTCCGGATTTGGAAACTATACCCACATTCCCTTTTTTGAAAACGAATCCGGGCATGATACCCACTTTGCATTCATCAGCCGTAATAACCCCCGGGCAATTCGGCCCGATCAGTCTTGCCTTCTTACCCTGTAAAAAGCTTTTCACCTTTACCATGTCCTGTACCGGAATGCCTTCGGTAATACAAACGATCAATTCAACTCCTGCATCGGCAGCTTCCATAATAGCATCTGCTGCAAAAGCCGGCGGAACAAAAATGATGGAAACATTAGCGCCGGTTTCTTTCACACAGTCAGCAACGGTATTAAATACCCTGCGGTCGAGGTGAGTGGTGCCGCCTTTGCCAGGTGTAACCCCGCCAACAACATTGGTTCCATATTCAATCATTTGAGAAGCATGGAAAGTTCCTTCCGTACCTGTAAAGCCCTGTACTAAAACTTTAGAATTTTTATTAACGAGAATGCTCATAGTTGATTTTAAAGTCCGGCAAAAGTAAGGAAATAGCGTTGATGAAAAAGTAGTGGAATTATGTAGCCAGCTTCATTGCTATTGTCAACGCCTGTTGTGTCACTCGCTTGTGCGGTTGGTAATCCTATTCGACAATATGCCAGTTTCATTACTGATTTGAAAGACTCCTCTATTCCAGGAAATTTGAACCAGGGAGACACAGAGGCACGGAGTTTCACAGAAAGAGCTTCTTCTCCGTGACTCTCTGTGTCTTTGTGCCTCTGTGGTTCA
>JAGIAB010000720.1 GCA_017745135.1 Flavisolibacter sp. | reverse complement strand
CTTATGGACTGATCGAGTTTGTACGTAGTGCAAGAGTGGCGATTATAAAAGGCAGCAAAGGTTTCCATGAGAAGTTGAAAGACTTTGAATACCGTGAACCAGGAGAAGAGCCTGTTGAAAATGAATATCTGAATCAGCAGGAAGAGGTGTTTGATATGTAATCCCCCTGTCCCCCTAAAGGGGATCCCGATAGCTATCGGGATAGGTCGAATAGTCTTTATCAAATACAATTAGTTCTTTAAAATAAGATGGATGATTGTGTAGTGAGCCGTATTACTACTATCATCGTTCGTTGTGTCACTCACTGCAACGTTCTGGAGTCTATTCAGCATTGTGGAAGTGTCATTACTAAAAGCAAGCTTTCTTTATTAGAAGAATCAGGTGCTTCTCCCGATAGCTATCGGGATCAGCATGACAAGCAATAGAACTACAGGTTTTAAAACTCTTTAAATTTGAAACCTCATGCAAACAGTAAACACTCTTGCTTGTCATCCTGATCCCGATAGCTATC
>JAGIAB010000071.1 GCA_017745135.1 Flavisolibacter sp. | reverse complement strand
GGTATGATGGCCGTCGGGCCAGTAGACCACTACATCATCTGAATGGTTTTCGTGGAAGCGAACCCAGTCCTGTTGGGTGAATATCACAAAGTCTAACGTATCAAATTTTGCCAGATTTTTTTCCAACTCCTTATTCCCCGCCGCTATGTTGTCTAAAAGTTTTTGCAGGGAATCAATCTTAGCCTGCATTTCGCTGGTACTACCATAATTAGGTAAGTCCGATTTTACATTTTTCATTTTAGATTTTTTTAATTGTTATGATGAATAATTGAATCAGGAAAATAGGTTGATAACGGCTCCTCCATTCTCATATTCAACGGCTTTAGTTCAATTCCAATTGATGTTTCTATGATGGTCAATTTTTAATGCCCTATAGAATGATCAATGAAGTATCTTCCATCCGGCCAGCCAGTTGTAATTATATTTCATGGTAAGCTGCATAAGTAGTATTTGCATACTCTCCAGCGTCCGGCTTACCGAAAGGTCTCCTGAGATGATGGGATTAAACCCTGCCGTTTTTACTAATTCCGACACCGTCTTCATGGCAGCTTCATCGTTTCCCGCAACAAAGCAATCCACCTGCCGTCCATCAATAACCGGTTGCGAAAAATCCGCTGCAAAGGTTGTATTGAAGGCTTTAACCACTTTTGAATTGGGAAGCAATTTTTGCAATTCCTCTGCAGCGCTTGTGCCGGGAGGCAGTACCGATCCACTCATGTCTTTGTTGATCGGGTTGGCAATGCTGACAACAATTTTATCTTTCGCTAATTCTTTAATGTCTGCTGCTATTTCAGCCTCGGCGGAATGCGGTACAGCCAGGATGAAGATATCAGGCTTCCACTGGGAATGTTCCGGCGATTTCATAGCCTCTGCATCAGCGGTTTGGCTATGTGATAAAATTTCAGATTGGAGTCCTTTCAGCTCTTTGTCTTCCTGTGATAACAACAATAAGCGGTAAGAACCTTTAGACAGGCTTTTGGAAATAGCAGAGCCCATGTGACCGGTAGCACCGAAAACAGCGATCGTTTGTTTGGTTTCCATTTTTATTTTATTTTATAGTTTTTGTGTTACGCTTTTATTTCACTTCTTCTTAATAGGCCACGGTAAAACGTTGCCGGATGTGTTTTGGATGCTCTGCTTCATCCACCGCGGCTACGGCCACATCTTCCACCGAAATAATGCTTTTGTTGTTGGCATCAACTACCGGATTGTCTAGACCAGTTCTGTACCGGCCTTTTCTTTCACCCGACGTACCCTGGTGCATTTCAATCGCCGGACTGATAAAGGTCCAATCCAGTTGATCTTCTTTTTTGAGGATATTTAAATAATCACGGGCAGCAGAGGCGCCGGCTTTCCAGTCTGCCGGAAACTGGGGCGTGTCCACCAGCTGAACACCAGGCGCCACAAACAAACTGCCGGCGCCCCCCATAACAATCAACCGCTTTACGCCTGATTTTTTTACGCCCTGCTGGATGGATTGGGAGCCTTTTAAAAACTCATTGTAGATGTCGGGATTACTCCAGCCAGCATTGTAGGCACTTATAACCACATCGCTGCCCTTCACTATTTCCGCTAAGCTATTTGTATCCATCACATCGCCCTGCACAACGGAAAGGTTGTTGTTTTTTACAGTAAGCCTTTCAGGATGGCGAAGAATGGCCGTTACCCGGTGTCCCCTGTTTAGGGCTTCATTTAAGATGGCAGAGCCCACAAAACCTGTTGCTCCAATCAAGGCTATTTTCATGATGATTAATTTTTATGGTTCACATTTTTTAATTGTTTCATTTTTCCGTTTTAATAATGATAAAAGTTTTTATTAGTCAGTCCGTTCAGTAGCAGCTATGACTCACTTCTTCATTGGACTTTCGGGTCGAGAACGATTTTTATGTAGCCGTCTTTTCGTTCATCAAATTTTCGAAAGGCGGCTGGCGCAGCATCAAATCCAATACGATGCGAAACAATAATACCGGGCTTGGCCTTTCCTGCTATAATCAAATCACGGAGATGGCGGTTGTATCGCAAGTCATGATCACGCCCCATTTTGATAACAATATCTTTTTTGAACAAATCCGCCCATGGCACTACGACTTCACCCTTTCCTGCAAGTTCGCTTACGGGTGCAGGATCACTGGCAACAAATACTCCAACGATTCCAAGGCGGCCTGTGGGATTGATAATCTTGCCCAGCGCACTGATGACAATGTTGGGATTTTCAATACTATTTTTCTTTGTCCAGTCATGCGCCTGAAACCCAATGGCATCAATACCGCAGTCCACTCCACCCATTGCTTCTTCACCGCGGTAAGTTGATTTGGCGCCTCTGCGCCTTTTGGATTGTTCGGCTTTGATTTGTTCAACCGGGTCTCCCTTAGTAAAATCAATTGGAACAGCTCCTATTTCACCCGCTTTCTGAAGCCGTTCAGGAACATAATCCACTACATATACAACGGTGGCCCCCCGAAACCGTAGCGCAGAATAGGCGGCAAGAAGCCCTATGGCACCCGCGCCAAAAATCGCTACAGAATCTCCAGGCGATACTCCCGCCAGTTCGGTGGCATGCCACCCGGTTGGAAAAGCATCGGCAAGCAATACAAAATCGTTTTCCCACTCATCACCAGCTTCGCCCAGCAGTTTTAAACAATTCGCATCGGCAAAAGGTATGCGGGCATATTCCGCCTGGGTTCCCATATAACCACCCATTCCCGGGTAACCATAAGCGCCGCCTGTAGTGCCGGGATTGACCGTTAAACAAGCATCGGTAAAGCCGCGGACGCAGTTGCGGCAAAAGCCGCAGCAAATATGCGTGGGTACAGTAACACGATCGCCTGGCTTGACGTTGACTACTGCTGCGCCGACTTCTTCTACAATACCAAGCGGTTCGTGCCCAATTACATTCCCGGAAAAGTTACCCATACGCCCTTCGTAAATATGCAGATCGGTACCGCAGATAGCGGTTGAAGTCAGCCGCAATAAAACGTCGGTTTGCGCTTCCATCTGAGGAGCATCAACCGTTTTTACTACTACTTCGCGGTTGCCGTTTAATACGATTGCTCTCATTTTTTTCTCTTTTTGCGCTTCAATGATGAGATGATGGGGTTGTGCGGCTACATCGCTGGTTGAAAGCATATTGGTTCCTAATGCACCCATCCCAATTATGGAGATATTTCCTAAAAAATTGCGTCTGGATTGATGCCCTTGAACTTCTTCATTAATAGTATCCATATGAACGAATTTTTACCTGTTACAAAATCTTCCATCCTGCCAAGCCTTCCACCTTAGCGGATGCTTAACGCCAACCTAATTCAGGCGCCACATACTTTAGAATGGACGACAGCACATGTACATTGTAATCAACACCCAGCGTATTGGGTATTGTTAAAAGAAGTGTATCCGCTTCCTGAATGGCTTCATCTTTTGCCAATTCCTTTATTAGTTTTTCGGGTTCCGCAGCATAACTTCTTCCGAAAATGGCTCGTTTATTTTTCTCTATATAACCAATCTGGTCACTTCGCTCTGCTTCCCCTCCAAAATAATACCGGTCCATATCGTTTACCAAAGCGAAAATGGAGCGGCTCACGGATGTTCGCGGTTCACGTGTATATCCTGCTTTTTTCCATGCCTCTTTATACAACCTGATTTGCTCTGCCTGCTGCACGTGGAAAGGTTTTCCGCTTTCGTCTTCTTTTAGGGTAGAACTTTGAAGATTCATGCCATTTTCCGCAGCCCCAATGGCGGTGGCATTCGAGCCAGCCCCCCACCAAATCCGTTCGCGCAACCCTTCAGAATACGGCTCCAGGCGTAACAACCCCGGCGGATTGGGAAACATCGGATTGGGGTTAGGCTGTGCAAAGCCAATACCTTTTAGTTTGTCCAAAAACTCTAAGGCTTTACGACGACCCATTGCTTTATCATCCTCGCCCTTAGAAGGTTCATAACCGAAATAACGCCAACCATCAATGACCTGCTCGGGTGAACCCCTGCTGATACCTAATTGCAAACGTCCGCCGGAAATCAAATCGGCAGCACCGGCATCCTCCACCATATACAGCGGGTTTTCATAACGCATATCAATGACACCCGTACCAATTTCTATTTTGCTGGTTTTAATGCCAATGGCCGAAAGCAACGGAAACGGCGATGCCAACTGTGCTGCAAAATGATGTACCCGGAAATACGCACCATCTATACCGATTTCTTCAGCGGCAACAGCCAAATCAATAGACTGGAGCAAGACATCACTTGCTGATCTGGCTTTGTATGAGGGATGATTAGCCCAGTGTCCAAAAGATAAAAACCCTATTTTCTTCATATATGCTTATATAATATTTTACACGCTAATTCAAATTTCGATTCGTGTTTTGTTCATCTGCTTACTTTTTCATGTTGTTATAAAAAATGACTTTGAAAAAGATTTTTAATCACTCTACACGTTCCGTCACAGGGTCTGGTTTCTCGCCCAAAAACTCAACCCAGGCTTTTTTAATGCATGGGTAATGTTTAGATGCTTCTACAAGATTCATGAAACCGGCAATGTTATCTTCAAACCGTTTTGCCAACGTTGTATCCTTGAGTGTGCCCTCAGGAGTAAATGCCTGATGTGCCATAGCCAGTGAAAACATATCCGGATAAACCCTCGCTCCAAGGTGTTCCAATGGAATCCGCAGCGACCAAAGTCCACGGTTGCCTCCGGCCATGGAAGGCGAAGCAGACATCAATAAAGCGTGGCGTTGATTGAAGGGTTGCGGACGAAAACGTGAAACCCAGTCAATCGTATTTTTCAACAGCCCTGGCATGGAACCATTATATTCGGGAGCCGAAATAATAAAGGCATCATTTGCCAACAGCCGTTTTTGAAGTTCTTTTGCTCCCTCCGGCATACCGCCTTTTGCTTCTACATCCTGGTTGAATGAGGGACAATCGAATTGGCTCATATCTGCAAAATCCACCGTACCGCCATTCCGCTCAATTACAGGGATGGCCGTTTTTATTAATCGGGTGTTCAGTGAATTATTTCTTAAGGAAGCAGAAAAAACAAGGAATCGTATGGCTTCCCGCTGATAAGATTTTGCTTGATCCATAATGTTTCCTGTTTTAGAAAGGACTGTAATCTCTTTTTTTATGCTGTACGGTTACCCATTGCAACGTGGTCAGTTCTTCAATGATAAACTCACCGTTGAACCGGCCAAGACCTGATCCTTTTTCACCGCCAAAAGGTGCATTGGGTTCATCCTTTACCGGCTCGTCGTTAATATGAATTAGCCGATGCGTTTAAATACCCGATTAAGTCAATGGCTTCCCAACTACCCTCGTATTTTTCTCCATTAATAAAAAACGAAGGAGTGCCGTTGACGCCACTGCGAATTCCACTTTCAAAATCCGCCTCCACCTTCTCCGCAATCTCTCTTCTTTGAACATCTTCCTCAAAAGACTGCACATCCAAACCGATATTTTGTGCATAGGCAAACAGGTCTGTCCAGGACAATGCATCCTGGTTTTCGAAAATCACATCGTGCATTTCCCAAAACCGGTTTTGTAGTGATGCTGCTTCTGCCCCTACGGCTGCTTTAAAGGCATCCGGATGTGCTTCGGACAAGGGAAAGTTGCGATAGACAAACCTCAGCCGGTCTCCCAATTTACGTTGCACCTGTTTGATAATGGGATATGCGTGACCGCAATGCGGACATTGATAATCTCCATACTCCACCAATGTCAAAGGCGCATGGCTGCTGCCCTGGATATGGTCATTTTTATTGACAGGAGGTGTAAGCTGGTTCATGATTTTTTCTTTTGATGATCTAAAGTTTCAAGGGCTTGCAGGATGCCATTGGCGCCGGGATTGACACCGGTCGGAGAAAGATAATTCCAGCGAATGATCCCATCTTCATCCAGTACGTATAAAGCCCGTTTGCATTCGCCTTCTTTTTCATCATAGCTTTCGTACATACGGGCCACTTCGCCTTTAGGTTCAAAATCGGCCAGCAGCGGAAAATGAAACTTATGATAATGAATGAAGGCCGTGTGGCACCACTTGCTGTCCACCGAAATGCCTAATAGTTGCGCATTATGCCTGGAGAATAAACGCAGCGTTTCATTGTATAGCGTCATCTGGTCACCACAAACAGGGCTCCAGTCGGCAGGATAAAAAGCAAGGATGACCTTTTTACCTTTCAGCTCACTTAATTTCAATGTTTGATCAGGCGTGGAGTTTAATTCAAAATCTGGCGCTATGATTCCTGATTGTAACATAAAATTTGATTGTTATTTTTTTAGAAAGGACTGTAATCTCTTTTTTTATGCTGTACGGTTACCCATTGCAACGTGGTCAGTTCTTCAATGATAAATTCGCCGTTGAACCGGCCAAGGCCGGAACCTTTTTCACCGCCGAACGGAGCATTGGGTTCATCGTTCACCGACTGGTCATTAATATGAATCATTCCTGTCGTGATCTGCCGGGCCAGTTCCACGCCCTTTGCTACATCGGATGTATGCAAAGCGCCGCTTAATCCATAATTTAATTCATTGGCCATGGCCAGGACTTCTTCTGTAGTTTTAAAGGAGATCAGCGGCGCTACCGGGCCAAAGATTTCCTCATGTGCAATTGGGTAATCATTTTTCACATTGCTCATCACCGTAGGTTCCAGCACCTGCCCGTTTGCCTTGCCGCCGGTTTCAATTTTGGCGCCCCTTGCTACACTGGCATCTATACTTTTTAAAATGCGCTGCACGGCTTTATCATCAATCAGCGGACCTATTAAAACGTCTTTATCGGAGGGATTGCCAAACTTTAATTTTTTAACCCGGGCAACAAACTTTTCCTTAAAACTGTCGAAGATTTTTTCCTGCAGTAAAATGCGGTTGATCGACATGCAGATCTGTCCCTGGTGCAGGAACTTTCCAAACATAGCAGCTTCTACGGCCTGGTCTATATCGGCATCATCCATCACTATAAAAACATTATTGCCGCCCAGCTCCAGCGATGTTTTTTTCAGTTGCCCCGCGGCCAGCTTTGCCAGGTTGGTTCCTACAGGCGTAGAGCCTGTAAAAGAAATCAACTTTGGAATCGGATGCTCTACAAAAGCATCACCAATAACGGATGATTTGCCCACTACTACATTCAATACACCTTTGGGCAATCCGGCTTCTTCAAATATTTTTCCAATGATGGTTCCACCAATGATAGGCGTTTCCGATGTAGGTTTTAATACGACAGCGTTCCCTACAGCCAGCGCAGTAGCCACAGAACGCAGGGAAAGATTGAACGGAAAATTAAAAGGGCTGATCACGCCTACTACACCCAAGGGTTTTCGATATACACGGCTTTCCTTACCCGGTGTAAAGGAGTCAAACACATAGCCATGCTGGCGGGTGGGAAAAGAAGCCGCCTCCCGTATGATGTTGATTCCAATCTGAAGTTCAATGGCTCTTTTTACCACCGTGCTTCCACATTCCTTCGTCATTAGATCAGCGATTTCATCCTTTCGCTGCTCAATAATATTAGCGGCTTTGGTCATGATGTCGCTACGTGTTTGCGGCAAAGTTTGCCCCCATGCTTCCTGCGCTTTTCTGGCGGCCTTATACGCCTCGTTTACATCTTTCAGGCCGGCAGCTTTAAAAGTGGCGACTACGGAATTGTCGTAAGGGTTATAATCATCAATGCTGTCGCTTTCACTACCCTGTTTCCATACGCCATTAATAAATTGAAGGTTGAGATCTTTGTAGGCTTCCATAATTTCGTTTTAGATAATTGTGTAAATAAGATATCAGATACATAGTTGTTCAGGTAACCAGCTACATGTTTCTATTGAGTTTTGTCCCCCGCATAAATTTATCCGGAGGCGTCTTATGCTGGTATTTTGTTTTTGTATGGAACAGAAATGATCAGCCATGCTCTGCAAGTCATAAAAACAGACAAGCCGGTTTGCATTGAATAACCAATTCAAACCAGCTTGCCTTGTTAGTGTGCCCTTTCGCATAATTATTGGATTCTTTACACTTGCATATTCATCAAAGTCCATAGATGAAGATCTTGCTGGCCGTGGAAGGCTTGGGCCATAAGGGCGCCTTCATGCCCGATGCCACGGCTATATATTGTTTTCCTTTTACCGAGTAGGAAATCACACCGCCACCATTTGGTAAATCGGTTGATGTTTTCCATAATAGCTTTCCGTTTTGGGCGTCAAAACCATACACATCACCATTTTGTGCAGCGGTAAATACAAGTCCGCCTTCCGTTGGTGTAACGCCTGCCAGAATCGGCGCCGGTGATTGATATTTCCATCGTTCGCTGCCGTCCTTTGCATTAAAAGCCGTCACCCATCCCCTGGCTTCGGAAGGAGGATCAAATTGCATCGTACCACCAAAATAGTAGCCGCCGGGAGCAGGCACCATTCGGGCGGAATCAAGCGGAAAAAGTTTGGCAGCCGTGGCCCAATCATCCGTACCGGTATAAATGAGATCCAGGCCCGGGTGATAGGCAGCTCCGTTCCATTCATTGCCGCCCAGAGTGCCTGGTTTAAAGCGAACAAATTTTTCGCGGGAAAGTGGCGCATCTATATTTTCACGAACCGTGGTAGGCACATCGTAAAGTAATTTAAGTGAACTGGCAGAATCCGGTGCCCCAGGCTGATTGGTAATAGCACTTCTGTCTAACACGGACAACAACCCGTTTTTATTGGCGGAAGCAATAATTTGTTTTCCGTCTTTGGTGGTAATGACCACAGGCGCCGTATCTACATCCCAGTCGTGATTATCATTTTTTACCAGTTGAATGTAACCCAACATTCTTCCGGTCTTTGTATCCAGCGCAATCACACAATTGGAATACAATTCTTCTCCGTTCCCCCGGAGTTCTACATCAAAATCTGGAGCCGGATTGCCGGCAGGAATATAAAGTACTGCGTTTTTGGTATCGAGGGAAATGGCTGTCCAAAAAGCACCGCCACTGATGGGAACATCTTTGGCAGCCGGCCAGGTTTCACGAGCAGGCCCGCTGTCCGGCACCGTGTTGAACTTCCAAATGGTATGGCCGTCTTTAGCATCCAGTGCATACATATGGCCGGGTGTGCCCACATTATCCCCACCGGCATTTCCAATAAAGACCATTCCGTTCCAGGCCAAAGGGGCCATTGGAATAGAAACACCCGGGCCAGCAATATCCAGTGGCACATCCCAAACTATTTTGCCATCTGCAGCGTTCAGCGCAAAAACATGCGCATCCGAAGCTCCCCGAAACAGCCTGCCCTCCAAATAAGCAACGCCATGATTGGCACCGTAGCCAACGGGATTGCTTACAGGTCTTGCCCGTTTCCATTTAAACTGGCCTGTAGTCGCATTTATGGCATAGGTAACCGTATCCGTAGTAAAATACATGATGCCGTCAACAACCACAGGCCCGGTTTGCATGCTGCTTACATCCTTGCCTAAATCAAACGTATGCAACAGGTGAAGCTTGCTCACATTGGCCGTTGTTATTTGCTTCAAAGGTGAATAACGGTCTCCTTCATACGTTCGGTTGTAGTTGAGCCAGTCTTCCGCCTTGTCTTTGGTTTGTGCCAAAACAGGTACTGTAAATAAAAGAACGGGAAAAATTGCGCTGCAGATTTTCTTTAAAAAAGAAAAGATGAGATCCTTTTTCATTTCACGTCCCTCCTTTATTGCTGAAGAATAGAAATAGGGCGAATTATAATCATGCAATGTTTTCGATGGGGTTAATGACTAACATGATCATCAATTCAATTACAATGCAACTTCATTGATGGCCTCGAATTATACATGTTTGAGTGTAACATTTGTATTCTTGAGGTAAGAATGTTTTCCCTTTGCAGTATTTATTGGTTGGTTCTTACAAAATATTATTTCATCTTCCTGAAACTTATGGTATCAATTTTTCGTTTTTCCATTATCACCTGCGTACATTTTTGTTCTATTCTCTTAAGCCTTTATGGAAAAAAGCATCCATAGCTGTAAAAAACTGTTCAAATTTTGCTGACGCCAAACGATACATTTCTTATTTTAAAACTCATCTACCGCTAAAAGATATTTCAATATGAATACCGGCTTACAATACAGTACAGAATTATAATCAGGGGTACAAAAATCTTCTTTAAAGTTACTGCACATACAAACGAATAAAAAAATTGTTTACACATGCATGTGCTTTCGTGCATGATAAGGATCAAGCCCAGCCACTATAAAAGCATTAAAGAGCCAACAATTTTTAGAGGCTGTGTTCATATTTCCATTTACAAACATTGTAATTAGCCTATAAATTGCCGCATGCCCTTCTCTATTAAATTCTTTGAAACAAATTCTATATGTCTAATTGCATCGAGCGGCATTCCAGGACTTAAAAACAAAATGTTGCAATCAATGACGGCACTTATTGATTCATTCTTAGTTTCCTGGCACATGTTTGCACTGATTTGAATTTTCACTTTTTCGGTGCTCAAGGACAACAACCTTCTACATATCCTCCCAGAAGGCTATTAAAAATCAACATATTCATTCCATCGAGAAGTTTCTTAGGTGCAGACGATCCAAAAGGATATTAGCATAAAAAATGAGCATTGCTCAAGTATACACTACGTACAACCGAAGTTTATCTTTTGTCCATTATATAGATTTAGGAAAATTTAAGCAGCTCGATCGCATAACTGCTTAAAAGTCAATTACAGATTTTAAATCGGAATGTAAAAAGTGTCGAGTAAGCAAGGGTATTGCAACCCAAGCTTCTCACAGATCCGTACGTGACAGTCTCCCGTCATACGGCTCTTGTTATTCAATCAATAGGTCATTCCAAGCTCCCAATGGTAGAACAGTGCAGGACTAGCTTTCACGATCTCGTTATACTTGCTTACTACCCAGCTAATGCTTCTTAGCTTATACGTGTTTCTGATCCACTTTTTGATGAGCGTATTCAGGTAGCTAAATACTGCTAGCACCTTATCCCGGTTGTACCTGGAGAAGTAATTGATC
>JAGIAB010000719.1 GCA_017745135.1 Flavisolibacter sp. | reverse complement strand
GTTGGTATTGAACCGATTGAAGCCAACATCAAAAAACACGTCGACAATTCACTAATGCTGGTGACTGCACTCAATACAAAAATCGGTTACTACAAAGCAGCAGAAATTGCACAGAAGGCACATAAGGAAGGAACAACTTTAAAAGAGATGGCCGTGAAACTTGGCTATGTTACTCCTGAACAATTTGATGAATGGGTAGTGCCTGGAAATATGGTGGGAAAATTATCGTAAAAAAAGAAAGAGAAAATAGCAGATAGTAGCAGTGAGATTGTGTTGAATTATCCAATCGCCATTGCTACTATTTGACTTTGTTTGCGACGCTCCGTTCATCGTTCAGTAATTCTTATCATTAAAGTCCAAACAGTCTTTACTGTTTTCAAAGATTAATTAGAAAAGTGTTTTTTTGAACCACAGCGGCACAAAGACACAGAGAGTCACGGAAAAGAAGCTCTCTCTCTGTGAAACTCTGTGTCTCTGTGGTTCAAAAAAACACTTTTCTAATTAATCTTTGAA
>JAGIAB010000718.1 GCA_017745135.1 Flavisolibacter sp. | reverse complement strand
GCGAAACGCTCATCGAAATACTGCAGGCAATTGAATCGAAAGAAAAGAGATTTTCTTAAAAAAAAGATTCGAAAAAGCTTGCGGGAATTGAAAAAGCTTTTTACATTTGCACCCCGCAAAACACGGAAAGTCCATTGAAATGCTGAAAGGAAAATGAGAAAAAGGAGGCGAAAAAAAGCTTCAAATTTTTTTGATTTTTTCTTGCAGGAAACAAAAAGAAGTTTTAGTTTTGCACCCGCTTTGAGAGACAAGCGGTGAAAATAAGAAAGACACGTTCGTAGACATATTGAATTGACAGCCGTTTTAATGGAAACATTAAAACAAAAGAAATAAGAGCAGTAGAATCGTTGGATTCGAAATAAACCGATAGAAAGCATCGCATAACAATATAAAAAATATACGATGAAGAGTTTGATCCTGGCTCAGGATGAACGCTAGCGGCAGGCTTAACACATGCAAGTCGAGGGGTAGAGGCTTTCGGGCCTTGAGACCGGCGCACGGGTGCGTAACGCGTATGCAATCTGCCTTTCAC
>JAGIAB010000717.1 GCA_017745135.1 Flavisolibacter sp. | reverse complement strand
CAATAGAACTGGCTAAAGCAGCTAATAACGATGATTACGTAAAGCTGAATGAAAAACTAATTGCAAGCCTTTAAGCAATCTACTATTGAATTGAAAAGAGAACGTCGGTTGATGTTCTCTTTTTTTATTGGCTTAGCAGCATTGCTGCTATCATCACCTGTTGTGTCACTCACTTCTGCGTTCTGTAACTTACTGAGCATACCTCAGCGCTTCTTTCCAACACCTGCAACTCCTTTTGTTATGGAATAAAAAACCACACTGTCCGGAGTCGTTTTCTTTAAACAATAATAACTACTATCGGAATAGCTGTTGTCATCAATGAAAGCGTAATGTGCAGCAGGTCCATCTTCTGATTTGGGTCGGACTTGGTTGAGGGGTTTTGATCGTTTGCGCATCTGCAAATAAAACAGCACAAGATAAAATGCCTGCTACAAGCAATTTATTAAACATAGTAAAATGGTTTTGGACAAATGTAGGGAAAAGACGGCCCATCCCGACCTTCCCGGTGGGAAGGCCATCTAAGCACAGCCCTAACTTATTTGACGATAACAAAAGATC
>JAGIAB010000716.1 GCA_017745135.1 Flavisolibacter sp. | reverse complement strand
TTTGTTTTGATGATCAAAGGCATGTTTTCCAAACCGGAAAACGGCAAAATGTATTGGAAAGAATTCATGCATCAATGCTCAGAAATTGGGATTGGTTCGCTGGGAATCGTTGCCATCATTTCTATTTTTATTGGTGCGGTGTCGGTTGTTCAAACAGCTTACCAGTTAACCAGTCCTCTCATTCCCCGCTATACTATTTCACAAATTGTAAGAGATACGGTGATTCTTGAATTTGCACCCACACTGGTTTGTATTGTATTGGCTGGTGTGGTAGGCAGTAAGATTGCCGGTGAACTCGGCAATATGCGGGTATCAGAGCAGATCGATGCACTGGAAATTATGGGAATTAATACAAAAGCGTATTTGGTTCTGCCAAAAATCCTCGCTGCTTTACTTGTCATTCCAATGTTGGTGGTGTTAGCATCTGCCCTGGCTTTATGGGGAGGCCGTGTAGCCGGAACTATGGCAAACATTATTTCTTCTAATGATTATGACAAAGGTCTTTTAACCCAATTCATTCCTTACAATGCCTTTTTTGCATTGATAAAAGCCTACACG
>JAGIAB010000715.1 GCA_017745135.1 Flavisolibacter sp. | reverse complement strand
GAGGAATATGAAAAAGAAAATGGAGTAAGTGAGTTTGTGAAAAGAAGAAGAGAAAGAAAAGCTTGATGCGACCCACCCCTGCCCCTCCGAGGAGGGGATGCAGCCGCACAGCGCCACGCTTTTCGAAGATGCCTTTGTTAAATTAAGAGCCTTTAATTAGAAGAGCCGAGAATCAACCTCATTTAAGATTATCCCTCCCGTTGTAAAGTAGTTCATGCAAACTGAAGGAAACCTACAACTCAAAGAAACTTTATAATAGTAGAGACATCGCAAATAAAATGTAGTGAACGTCCTGCCATAGGAAACCATCCCCTCCCTGGAGGGGCGAAATGAATGACTCCTCCAATAAAACGACCTGGGGTGGGTTTTGCCGAACAAAAGAAAAGTTGATAATAGTTGCAAACGTTGCAAGTGATGATAAGAATTACAAAGCGTACAAGAGTGCGACGCAACAGAAGCTTCATAGTAGTAATGCAGTTTGGCTCATAAAAATTTTCTATAGACTACTCGTATTCCTAAACCCCACCGTTTCCATTTCTGTAAAGCTGCATTTCTTACACCTTAACACCGACACCAACAACAACTTCAAACACCAGTACTGC
>JAGIAB010000714.1 GCA_017745135.1 Flavisolibacter sp. | reverse complement strand
GTCGTGCGTCTTTTGCCGTTGCTTCATGAATGATAAGCGTCATGAAAGCAAATTACTGCGGTAAGCGGTTATGCAATTAAATTTTTTTAGCTTGGTGGCTCAAGATTTTGTTATGAGTGCTTCCAAACGCAAAACCTGGGTAGAAAAATTAAATATCGACCGCAAGCCCGTTATTGAAAAAGCTGACAAAGATTTTGCCGGCATCAAAGCAGGACAAATGATGCTGATACCTACTCCAAAAATCGTGGATGCGTATATGCGTCAAATTCCAAAGGGCAAACAGGTAGATGCAAATACGATCAGGAAAGATCTAGCTGCCGAGTATCATGCGGAAGTAACCTGTCCGCTCACTACCGGTATTTTTATCCGCATTGCAGCCGAAGCGGCTTATGAAGAATTAGAAAAAGGAAAACCATTAAATAAGATCACACCCTTCTGGAGAGTGATCAATGAAAAATCCCCGGCCGCCAAGAAGCTGACCTTCGGAACTAAATTTTTAATTGAACAGAGAAAGAAAGAAGGTATGTCTGAACCATGATTTGGGTGGATTAATAGATTTTGCGGGAATCGACTTTCTTAACGAGCTTGCCTTTCATTTCTTTTTAATCCTTAAATCCACCCAAATCATGGTTCAGACATACCTTCTTT
>JAGIAB010000713.1 GCA_017745135.1 Flavisolibacter sp. | reverse complement strand
AGCTGGAAAAGCGGGCGATACTAAACAAAAGCCAGTCTCAGGCTGACTACCCTGAAGATAAAACGGAAGGATTCCCGTTTTCAAAACCCAATTCCAGCGACAAAAAACAGCCAAGAATCAATGAACTATAAAATACCCGTAAACAAGCACAGTTCAATTTTCTTTCACAGTATATAAGTGTTGATGCGTCAGCCATAGGCCTGGATAGGCTTCAACACATTTAATTAAGGTCATTCGCGCTTAATCCTACGGATCTAAGCCTGTTTAATCCAATTATGAATAATGATTTTTCGGGAGCCAGCTATGTTCTCGTGGGCTCGTAACCTCACCCACTTCGAACAGCTGGCCCATTCATGCCGCCCCAAAGCGGCATTCATGGGGGCGCAAAGCGCGGTTATCACCTTCTAAAATTAATATGATATGAATACACCAAATGAAAAAAACAAAGGCGGCAGGCCAAAGAAATCAGTTAAGCGCAGCTACAGGCTTCGAGTGGCTTGCACCGCGCTGGAACTGGAAATAATTGAAGCAAAAGCGAAGCAGGTACAGCTTACCGTCTCCGAGTTTTTACGCGAAGCAGCTTTTAACAGCCGTATTGACACCCGGCAGAAAACATTGCCCAAAGAGGTCTTGGAATTCACCGGACAGTTGAAT
>JAGIAB010000712.1 GCA_017745135.1 Flavisolibacter sp. | reverse complement strand
ACTACAAAAGCTGCCTGATATTTATTTGGAAGAATCTTAGAATACGCAAGGGAAGTTAAATAGATAGACGACCCCCTGATCCATAATCATAAACTTCTTTATCCATTTTACATTTTAATTTTCTTTCCTCAATCACCAAAACAAAAATGCTCCCATCACTGGGAGCATTTTCTTTTACACAATTTCTATTTTAGAATGGTAGGTCGTCAGCAACGTCGTCATTCACACTCGCAGCAGCTGGTGATTCCTGGCGGCTGTTGTAGGAGGTGTTCTCCGAAGCCGGAGAACCACCCGTATTATTATCGCCTTTACTGCCCAGCAGTTGCACTTCTCTTACTCGAAGTGAAAGTGAAGCGCCTGCGGTACCATCGTTGCGGGTAAAGCTGCGAACTTCAGGAGAACCTTCCACAAACACCTGTGTACCTTTTTGAAGGTAGGGTGCAATGGCAGTTCTGTCCGTCCAGTAAGCACAATCCACCCAGGTTGTTTTTTCCTGGTTGTTGCCCTGGCTATCGCGGTATTTTTCAGAGTGGGCCATTGTAAAATTGATTACGTTTTTTCCGTTTACTGTGTTGACCGTGCAGTCTTTCCCAAGTCTGCCGATCACTTGCATTTTTCTTTCGATGCTCTATGCAATACGAGCAAATTAAGGGCACAGGA
>JAGIAB010000711.1 GCA_017745135.1 Flavisolibacter sp. | reverse complement strand
ACAGATACCAGACAACAGCCATTTAACCTCAGCCGGAATAACCATTTAAATTTATAAACCCTTTAGTATGAGAAAACTACTGCTGCCGATCTTTGTGATCGCCCTGCTGCCCGTAACAGCTGTATTCAGCCAAACTTTTTCTTCTTTTAAATCTTCCGGGACCTATGACCAGTTTGTTCCTGTGGTGTTTTCAACAAACAATATAAGTATGATCACCCTTATGCGCCAGGATATACACGCTGACAGAACGTGGTTGGCACATGGAATTGTCAATATTACAGCGATAGGATTTGGTTGGGGATCGGGCGGGAACGGCGTTCGTGTGGATAATTTCTCGAACGCAGTTGAAACTGATCAGAATACAGGACGTAAGACAGGCTTTGTTGGACGCGTCGTAGGCGATTGGTCTCTCAACAATGTCGTAGTGTTCTTAAGAGGGGGTACTACTTATGCTACCAATGCCGCTATAGTCCGTAATGACGGCTACTTCCAGGATATTGCGCAAATGCAGTCCTTCAGCCCGGTGGCGTTTACCGATCCTGCCTACGGACTACCCAAAGGCACGTTCTATGCCGACTTAGACCTTAACCCGGTCAGCGCTGTTTTTTCCGCCGTCAGCAATGGCAATGTAGGCATCGGGCTTAGCAATCCGCAAAACAAGCTGGACGTCAAGGGGAAAATGCACGCCCAGGAAGTAAAAGTAGATATGACCGGCTGGTCCGACTATGTTTTAAAAAAGGATTACAAACGTCCATCACTTGAGGC
>JAGIAB010000710.1 GCA_017745135.1 Flavisolibacter sp. | reverse complement strand
TTTTTGTTATCGTCAAATAAGCAAGGGCTGTGCATAAAGCAATATCGGGTTTGTCGGAAGGAATAGGAGAGGCATTGCTGATGTAAGAAACCGTAGTGGCTGCACCGCCATCAATTACCATGTAACCGGTAGAAATAATTTCAAGGCCACTCTTTTTTACAAAAGGCGCCGAGATGACATGTTGACCAATAAGCATATCGGCATTGCGGCCGGAAATGAGCGATAAATAAAGCAAGGCATCTGCATGTTTACTGATCTGGGAAGGACTGCCCGGGAAAAGAAGAACAGGAATAGAGCAGGAAGATTTGATTTGCTGAATACATTCATCCAGGTGATCGGTTACCACAAGGCTGCCGCCAACAAAAAAATAATCCACCTTGGCATCCAGGGCTAAGGTAATGAGTTCATTCAACGATGAAGGGGATACTTTATCAGGATCAACGAGTACAGCAAAGGATTTTTTTCCATTCTGTTTCTTCTCCAATAGCGATTGATAAACAGGCATCTTCATTGGAACCATTATTTGCAAAAATGCAAAACTTTTGCCAATGGAAGAGCATTAATAAAGGGATTTTAAATAAGGAAGAAATTGAGATGGTAAAAGGTGTAAGGGAAAATACGTGTTGGAGGTTTAAATGAGGTGATGATGTAGCCATCATGCTGCTACTATCAACGTCTGTTGTGTCACACTCTTATACGTTCAATAATTCTATTCGGCATTTTGCAAGTTTCATTATTGATTTGAAAAGACTCCTCTATTCTAAAAATTTGAACCAGGGAGACGCAGAGGCACGGAGTTGCACAGAGA
>JAGIAB010000070.1:6200-11017 GCA_017745135.1 Flavisolibacter sp. | reverse complement strand
CATCTGTTTTATAAGAGAGCTCAAATACTGACCTTTCCAGGGACAGAAGTTCTTCCGTGTATTTGCGTTCGGTAATATCCTGCATGGAGCCGATCATCCGGATAGCTTTTTGATCATCATCCCTTAAGATAAAGCCCCTGTCTAATACATAACTAAAATTTCCGTCCGCCTTTGCAAACCGGTATTCTTCTTTCCAAAATGCTGTTATGAACCCTTTCGCGGTCGTCAGGGTGAATAAGATTTTCCCAAAGAGAAATAGGAACTTCCCTTGGGTCGAAACCAAACAAGGTTTGAAGGCCTTCACTCCAGTAAATCTCATTCCTTTCAAGGTCCCAGTCATAAATTGCATCAGAGCTGGCACGGCTTGCGAACAGGAAACGTTCGTTACTTTGTTTTAGTTCTTGTTCGGCTTTTATTTTGGAGGTAATATCCTGAGCCACCACCAGAACATTATTTGAATCCTGGAGTATATGAGTTGATAATTCAACCAGTGTTAATTCGCCACCTTTCTTTAAAAGACGACTCAATTGTTTGCAATACCTTAGTGACTTTATTTTTTGAACCAGCTCAAGTAAGCTCGCCACATCTTCTGCAGGTCTGATATCTTTTATGGTCATGGAAAGAAATTCACCTTCTGAATAACCATAATGATTAACGGCTGCGTCGTTAACAGTTAAGATCTTTAAAGTTTCCAGGTCATAGGTCCACATGGGTAGCGGATTACTATAAAAAAGAAGCTTGTAGGTTTGTTCCGCAGTTACCTGTTGTGTAATATCGGTATGCGTACCGATCATCCTCAAAGGTTTTCCCTTTTCGTCACGAATAAGCATTCCCCTGCCTAACACCCATTTATAATTACCGTCTTTTGCTTTAACCCGGTAAGTGCTTTCATAATAAGGATCGGCACTGGCAAGATGCTCTTCAATTGCCCTGTTCATTTGTGCCCGGTCATCGGGGTGAATCATTGCTTTCCACTCTTCAATCCATCCTTTCTCATCTCCCGGTTTATAACCGTACATTTTTTTACAGGAATCCGAAAAGAAGGCGTCCCCGGTTTGCACGTTCCAATCCCATACCCCCTGGTTAGCTCCTTCCAAAGCAAATCGCCACCTTTCTTCGGTTACTTTAAGAAGGTCTTCGGCTTTCTTTATTCCTGTAATATCTTTTGAACTAATAAGGGCGCCAACAATTTCACCATCGGTATTTCGTGCAGGTTTAAAATGGGTTTCAAACACCATAACACCTGTCAGTGTGTTCACTTCCGTTATAGTCGTTCTTTCCTGTCCTTCAAAAACATCGCGGTAGATTTGGTACATGGACGCATGCCGTTCGGGGGAAACCAGTTCAGGAACGCTGCTTTCTTTTGAAATAGAAATACCAAAATTTTTTCTAAGCTTTTCTTTTGTTTGTTCTGTAATATGAGCAACCCGAAGATCCCTATCAACCAATATGAAAATCTCATCAAGATTATTGAGTATGATAGTAAGCACCTCTTCGTTTGAAAAAGAGATGCCCTGCAGGATATTTGTAAGACGGTTCTCCATGTTGGTTTAAACTCACAAGCAGAGCACCAAATTACATATTTATGTTTTCAAGAATACGATTTATAGTTTGAATTTACCGCAATTAAGTGTTTCTACTTGCCTAAATATCTTTTTGTGTAACTTGAAATACCTCAATAATTGTTTTCAATCAATTTTTATGGAGAAAATGGGTAGACTCCTGGCACAATCAAAGCTTGCAGAAAGAAATGCCTGTTGCTGTTTGCAGACATTACGGTTTTACATTATTGTTAGTGCCTACGGCTGCTGCCGATTTTTTAGACATCTGAGGACCCGAATGGCCTCACGACTGGAATACCTGGCGCTATGTGTTACCGCATTATTTGGAAACAAGATTACCACTGAAGGGAGACAATTTTTCTGTTTGACTGGCTTTCACAGCAGATAAATTATGATACTGTTATTCTCGTTAATATCCTGATACCTTTGGGAGGCAATATGGAAAACAAAAAACCAGGTGTTGATATCATTAATGAAGTGCTGGAAGCATGCATACTTGCCTACCCGGTTTCTTCCTTTATTATCAGTTTGTATAAACAATACATTAGTCGCGGATGGCTCACTAAAAAACAATTACAGGGATTGCACGGCAAGGCTCAAAAAATAAATGACCTTGCGCCGGGAAAATTAGCGGCGCTGGAAGCGATCATCAACAAAATGCCTACACGGTATAAATCGGAAGCACCAACCGAAGTCAAACCTTTGTATCAAAAAGATGAAGAAACAGGAAAATTAATACAAGCGGTATTACAAAAATATCCTCAGCACAAAAGGGTTCTTTTCCTTCAATCAAAATACCAGAACAACGAACCTCTCAGCAGCAGTGAGCTTACCGATCTGAAAAATTTTGCACGCATGCTTAAATAAAGAAGCGCTTGAATTTTTCTACATTTCATTCATTCAAAAAAGCAGTTCATTCATTTTTGAAATTATCCCGGCTGTTCCTGCCTATAGTTTCGCTGCAGAAAATAATCAGAAATGAAGAAGATCTTAAAATGGACAGGCATCGTTATCCTTTTCATTATTTCAGGCCTTTCATTAACCGTTATGGGCCGGCAACATTTAAAGTACGATGCTCCCTACCCTAACATCAAAGCATCTATAGACACAGCCACCATTGCAAAGGGACGACACATTGTATTGGGTCCGGGACATTGCGTAGATTGTCACAGCACTATTAAAAATGTTGATTCGCTTTTGCAACTCGGGCAGGAACCTTTGCTAAGTGGCGGATATAAATTTGATCTTCCTTTCGGAACTTTTTACACCCGCAATCTTACCCCTGATAAAGAAACCGGAATTGGCAGTTTGACCGATGGCGAAATTGCCCGTGTACTGCGCTATAGTGTGAAGAAAAATGGAGAATCTGTTCTTCCTTTCATGCCCTTTCAAAACATGAGCGATGAAGATTTGACTGCTGTTATCTCCTACTTGCGATCACTAAAGCCTATAGAAAATAAAGTTCCCGATCATCAATACAATGTTCTGGGAAGAATTATCAAAGCGTTTTTAATTAAGCCTATGAATCCGACTGAGCCCTTACAAACTGCTGTGAAAGCTGACACAACTGCAAGGTATGGGAAACATCTGGTTATGGCTGTTGCCAATTGCAATGAATGCCATACTAAAAGAAATGAGATCGGAGCCTATATAGGCAAGCCTTTGGCTGGCGGGACCGTTTTTGAAGAAGAAGGAAAACCTACGCTTATTACACCCAATCTAACACCACATCCATCCGGGCGGATCTATGGATGGAACCAGGAAACCTTTATTCAACGCTTTCGCCTGGGGAAACTTATTCCATACAGTCACATGCCCTGGGAGTCGTATGGCAGAATGACGGATGATGAATTGAAAGCGATCTACAATTATTTAAAAACACTGGAACCTGTAGATACTTACGAAAAGAAATAATCAAAAGAAAAAGACCATTTTGCAATGGTCTTTTTCTTTATTGAAACCGTTTACTGCTTTGTCGCGTTTTATCAACTGTCTCGCGGCAATTTGTATCGTTGATGATTGAAGTCCATCGGCTTTTGCGGTCAACGTTATTTTGCCTTTGCTGCCATTGGATTGAAGAACACAAAGAAGCTTTCCATTCGATGGCGTATGCTGATTGGATTTAAAAGGCTCAAGGCTCACCGGATCGCCACTATCAACTCCTGCAATAAAGGCTGAACCACTTACTGAAAATTTCACCAGGTCTTTTGCATTGGGGACAAGCACACCATTTTGATCCCTGATTTCAACAGTGACAAAAGAAAGATCCTTACCGTCAGCCGTAATTGTATTTCCATCTGCTTTCAATATAAGCTGGTAAGCTTTACCAGCCGTTTTTACTTCCTTAGTTAAAACTGTTTTTCCATTTTTTGTTGAAACTGCTTTCAGTGTTCCCGGTGTGTACGGCACCCTCCATCTCACATTCAGTTCATCTTCTTTTTTAAATTGCTTCCCTAATGATTTTCCATTGAGAAATAACTCAACTTCATCTGCATTGTTGTAATAAGCAACTAACGTCTACCGTATCACCCTGCTTCCAGTTCCAATGCGGATAAATATGCAGCACAGGCTTATTGGTGAAAACACTTTGATAGAGATAATACACATCTTTAGGAAATCCCGCAAGATCAATAATTCCAAAATAAGAACTTCTTGCAGGCCAGGGATAAGGAGTGGGTTCACCAAGATAATCAAATCCTGTCCAGATGTACATGCCTGAAACATGATCGAATTTCAACAAAGGCTTAATGCTTTCTCCATGTGTTGATCCCAGGGTGTACCCACATGATCATAAGCGGAAACGGTTAAATCAGGATGGCCATTTTTAAATTAAAATGCCTTTGTTTGAGTGACAGTAAAATTGGTTGTCTGATCGGCGACCTGGATTTTAAAATCCCCTTCTTCCAAATGCTTTTGGTTATCAATTCCTACAAATGCCAATTGCTGCATGGGTATTTTGAAAGAAACTGTTTTTGATTCGCCGGGATTCAGATCCAGTTTTTGAAAGCCGCGTAATCTTTTTACATCAGGAGTTAATGAAGCAATGAGATCGGAGATAAATAATTGCACGACTTCTTTACCTGCTCTGGGCCCTTTGTTGGTAACCGTTACAGAAATCGTCGCTGTCTCATCTGCACCAAAACTTTTTTTATCGACAGTAAGATTGCTGTACGAAAATGTAGTGTAAGACAAACCGAACCCAAATTGATATTGCGGATTGGTTTCTCCGCCTTGCGGATTATCACTGCCTTCGGA
>JAGIAB010000070.1:0-6190 GCA_017745135.1 Flavisolibacter sp. | reverse complement strand
ACATAACGCGGGTAAGTAATTGGCAACTTTCCGCTTGGATTGATATCTCCTGCAAGTATATCCGCTAACGCATCGCCACCGTAATTTCCGGGAAGATAAACATGTACAATTGCAGCCGCTTTGGGTTCAATCCGGCTAATGGTTCTTGGACGGCCTTCATTTAAAATTAAAACAACGGGCTTCCCGGTTTTGTACAATGCAGTAGCTAAAGCAATTTGGTTGTCGGACAAACTAAGGTCATTGGTATTGCCTGGAGTTTCTGTATAGCTATTCTCTCCAATACACAGTAACACATAATCAACACCAGCGGCTGCTTTTACAGCAGCATCAATATTTACAATGGAATCTTCCCAGTATTTTCCTTTCATTTTATAAGCAACACCAGGGGCAAAAACAACATTCTTCGCTCCTAACTTTTTCCGAAGTGCTTCCAAAATAGTATTGTATTGAGCACCGTATTCATCTGTTCTTTCTCCCTGCCAGGTATAGGTCCATCCGCCATTTAATGTACGCATGGAATTGGCATTAGGACCGGTTACCAACACTCTTGCATTTTTCTTTACTGGCAAAGTTTTGTTCCTGTTTTTAAGAAGAGTGATGGATTCTGCTGCAGTATTATAAGCCGCTTTTTCAAATTCAGCGCCGGCAAATTTTGGGTAATCTTTCAAATAAGTAACAGGCGTTTCAAACAAATCAATTTCATATTTCACCCGAAGAACTCTTCTTACCGCGTCATCAATTCTTTCCTGCGAAACTTTGCCTTCGTTTACCAACGCAACTAAATCCGTGCAGAAACCTTTGTAATCATAAGGGATCATCGACATATCAATACCGGCATTAATGGCAAGACCAATTGCTTCTTTGATGTCCTTTGTTATCCGATCGCGGCGATAAACATTTTCGATATCCTGCCAGTCGGTAACAATAAAACCAGTGAAGCCTAATTCATTTTTTAAAATGTCGGTAAGAATATGTTTGTTGATATGTGTTGGAATGCCATTGATCAGCGCTGAATTTACCATTACGTTCCTGGCGCCTGCATGAATAGCATCGGCAAAGGAGGGCAAATGATATTCACGTAAATAATGTTCGGGGATCCATGCGTCTGTTCGATCTTTTCCCGATTTGGGATCGGAGTAAGCCATGTAGTGTTTTACACTCACAATTAATTTTTCCTTGCTGCCCAGCGGATCCTGCACACCATGAATAAAGGCAGCACCCAACTGCCCTCCGAGATAAGGATCTTCGCCGTAGCCTTCCCAAATACGTGACCAAAGAGGATTGGTTCCTAAATCCAGCACCGGGGAAAATGTCCAGGGAACTCCTGCCGCTCTTCCTTCATACGCCGTGATCACGCCTGAATTGCGAACCAATTCGGTATTCCAGGTTGCGGCTTGCCCGATTTGCTGTGGAAATAAAGTGGTTCCCCCAACATAGTTCACACCATGTACGTCATCCAATCCATACAACACAGGAATTTTTAAACGTGTTTGTTGTGCTGTGTTTTGAATTTCAGTGATGATCCGGTTCCACTCTGTTGCGGATTGCAAAGCTCCGGGAGTGTTCAAAACAGAACCAACTTTGTAGTTGACCACTGCTTCTTTCATTTTATCACCGAAAGAAAATTTATCTCCTTTTAAACTTCCCAATGACTCAAGAGACACCTGTGCCATCTGTCCTACCTTTTCCTCCAAAGTCATTTGCTTTAGTAAAGAATCCACTTTAGCCTCGATGACAGGATCGATTTTTTGTTGCGCAATTAATTGACAGGTTAACGCTAGGAGTGTGATGGCAAGTACAAAAAACTGTTTCATAATTAATTGATTATTGAATTGGTCCGTTTTATGATTTCGATGCAGGCACGTGAATTATGATAGGGACATTTCCAAATGCCTGCTTTGTCTTCTTTATTCATGGGCGAATAATCATCATAAACACCCCAGTACCATTCGCCGCCGGTTTTGTCGTGCATGTATTTTTTTACAAACTCCCAGCTTTTCAACGATTGCTCCAGGAATGTTTCATTGCCTGTATTTTGCCAGGCATTGAAAAAACCAATCATTGCCTCCGCTTGTAGCCGGGAATGTTTTTGTTTGGTAAGATGATGTTGTTCCGGGTTGTATTCGTACCAAAGGCCGCCGTCTTCATCTAACCCTTTTGCTGCGGCTTTGGTCAGCGCCAACGATCGTTCCTTTACTTTTGAAAGGAGCGATTTGTCTTTTATAATTTCAGCAGCTTCCTGCACCAGCCATGCAGCCTCAATATCGTGACCGTAAGAAATTACTTGTGACCGTTCATTCCATTCATCATCAAAAAACAAAACCAAATGATTTGTTTTCTTCGAAATAATGTTTTCCGTTAAAAGGCGGATTAACTCATGTAGCTGTACTTCCAGTAATTCGGTAGGAGAAACGCGGTACAAATTAACGAAACCTTCCAATATATGCAGGTGTGTATTCACAGATTTTTTTTCGTTGCGTCTTTTACGCTCAAAGGGAGACCGCCTAATTCCTTCCGCACTGCAATACCATGTGCGAACCAATAACAGCCGGAAGGCGAACATTGGGAAAAGCAGTTGCCGAAATAAAAACCAGGAAGATGAAGGAGGCAATATTTTTCATAACGGAATGAATGGTGAGTCTTCAATTTAAAGCAGTATAAAATAAATTCAGATGATCCCGCTAATCAAAAACTAAAACTCACATTCTTATTCGGATAATCCAGTTTGGTGCTCTGCCTTTTTCCATTCACCACAACATGAACGATATTAACCTGGTCGGAAGTAAAATCGTGAAGCAAACTATTGCTGATATCGATCTTTTTAAGAGAAGAAATATTTTCAACCTGGAAATAACAATATGCCGATTCGCTTTCTTTTTCAAAACCGATGTAGGACAGAGTAACTGCTTTGCCATCGATTGCAATACCCAAATGATTTTTCACATAGGCCGGAATATAGTTGTCAAATTTCGATTTATCCTTTTCAGCAGAAATATCCAATTGAACGTGGTTATTTTTTTCAAGGGTATGCTCCAGGTCATCTGCAAACATTTTACAGCTTATCTCCAGTGTTCTGTCAGCAGTATTGAGGTTAATTTCCGTAACAGCAATATAAAAAGGATGTTTGCTTTCGGTAGCATGCTGTGGCAGACCGGCAACCAACCAGCAGTTCCAAAGCAATAACCACTTATAAAAAATTGCTGCCATCAGGAAAACTTATTTTGACTAAAAACAAAAGTCTGAATTATTTTGAAGCCGCACATTTAGAAAAGGTTAAAGAATACAGAGATTCAAGTTTCAGGTTGCTGATCACAAGTATCGAACCTCTAACTTCGAAGCTCGAACCTTGAACTTCGAACCTGTAACTTCGAACCCGGAATTGGATGCACATGAATGATTTTATTTTCTATTTTAAGATCGGATGGGGGCATATTATTGACTGGTCCGCAGTCGATCATATTTTTTTCATTGCAGTTCTTGCAGCCATTTATATGCTCAGGGACTGGAAGCAAGTCCTCATCCTGGTTACAGCGTTTACCATTGGCCATGCCATTACACTTGTTTTAAGTGCAAAAAACATAATTGAAGTCAACGAGCGGCTTGTTGAGTTTTTAATTCCCTGCACCATTGTAATTACGGCTGTTTCCAATCTTTTCCTAAAAACGTTTACACGAAAGTCCATACGCATCAATTATTTTTTGGCCTTGTTCTTTGGTCTCATTCACGGCCTGGCCTTTGCGCAAACTCTTAAATGGATGTTAGCATCCGATCAAAACTTTTGGATGGCCTGGCTAAGCTTCAGTGTTGGTTTGGAGCTGGGACAAATACTGGTTGTTTTGCTGATCCTTTTATTAGCACAAATTTTAGTCGGCTTTTTAAAATTAAACCGTCACTATTGGGTAACCGGTGTTTCGGTTTTAGTGTTAGCGCTGGCTTTGCAAATAGCCATTGAACGATGGCCCTGGAGCGAAAAGAAAAATATGAGAGCAATGACTACGGCAAAGAAAGGATTGATGACTGAAAGAAGTACAGAAGAAAGCGGATGTTTGGCAATAAAATTTATTTAGTTCTTTAAATGAGATGATGATGTAGTGGTCTACATTGCTATTATCGACGTTCGTTGTGCCTGTCTCGCCTTAAGGCGATGATTACTTACTTGTGCGTTCGGTAGTTCTGTTCATCAGAACTACAGGTTTTTAAACTCCAACAATTTGAAGTTGTTTACAAACAGTGTGACCTCTCACTTGTCATCCCGAGGCACGAGGGATCTGTGCGTAGTGCTTTGAAGAATATTGAATACCTGTAAGAGTACTTGTGGCTTTGATGATAAGCGATTAGAAAGTACAAGAGTGCGACGCAAGGGAAGTTCAATACTAGCAGTGAAAGTTTGGTACAAAACAAAAATCACTAGCATGAACAAGAATTAAAATCCTTTTCCCAAAACCAAAAACATTCAAAGCATAAAGATCAATAACCAATCAAACAAGCTTTAAAAAAATTTTATAAAATCGCAATCGCTTTATATAACACATAAACACGAATCAATTCACATGAAAAAAGTTTTATTGTTTTTTGCTTCTGCAGGTTTACTTACAACTGCCTTTGCACAAGACATCAAAAACAATCCGGGCTCCAGCCATGCCAACAAGTTTGAGCAACTGGGAACGGTTTTGCCTACACCCAATGAATACCGCACCGCAAGCGGCGCACCCGGGCCCAAATACTGGCAACAACGGTGCGACTATGACATCAAGGCAACGCTTGACGAAAAAGCCCTGAAGCTTACAGGAACTGAAACCATTACTTATTACAACAACTCACCCGACCCGCTCAATTATTTATGGTTGCAGTTGGATGAGAACCAGCACAGCAATATTAACAATGCCAACTATCAAAACAGCAATGCCATGCCTGAGCGGGTGAGTGTGCAGGAATTGGCCGCTTCAGAAACCTACAGGCAGGATAATGGTTATGGCCACATCATAACAAAGCTTACCGATGCTGCAGGCAAAAAACTGGCCTACACCATTAATAAAACCATGATGCGTGTGGATTTGCCGCAGCCATTAAAGCCGGGACAAAAATTCGTTTTCATCTGCAACTGGTACTATAAAATTCCTGACCGCATCAACATGGGCGGCCGCGGCGGCTATGAGTTTTTTCCCGAAGACGGCAATCATTTATTTACCATCACGCAATGGTATCCCCGCTTGTGCGTATACAGCGATTTCGAGGGATGGCAAAATCACCAGTTTACCGGACGTGGAGAGTTTGCATTGACGTTTGGCAATTTCAAAGTACAAATGACGGTTCCCTCAGACCATGTAGTTGCTGCTACAGGTGTTTGCCAGAATTACAAACAAGTGTTGACGCCAACGCAATGGACCCGCTGGCAAAAAGCACAAACAACAAAAGAACCCATTGAAATTGTAACACTGTCAGAAGCACAAGCTGCAGAAAAGAAAAAAGCCTCTACTTCAAAAACATGGTTTTTTGCAGCAGACAGTGTTCGTGATTTTGCATGGACCTCCTCAAGAAAATATGTTTGGGATGCCATGCCTGCAGAAGTTGAAGGCAGGAAGTCGAAAACCATGTGTATGAGTTTTTATCCAAAAGAAGCCTATACATTATGGAGCCGGTATTCCACCAAAGCGGTTGCACATACTATTAAAACCTATTCTCATTACACCATTCCTTACCCTTACCCTGTTGCGCAAAGTGTAGAAGCTGCTAACGGAATGGAATATCCAATGATTTGCTTCAATTATGGAAGAACCAATAAGGATGGCACTTATTCTGAACAAATAAAATACGGCATGCTGGGTGTGGTTATTCATGAAGTAGGCCACAACTTTTTCCCGATGATCATTAACAGCGATGAACGCCAGTGGTCATGGATGGATGAAGGTTTGAATACTTTTGTTCAATACCTCGCACAGGAATCGTTTGATGATAAATTTCCATCCCGCCGGGGGCCGGCTTGGACCATTACTGATTATATGAAATTGCCCAAAGATCAACTGGAGCCGATCATGACCAACTCGGAAAACATTGTAAACTTTGGTTCGAATGCATATGGCAAACCGGCTACGGCATTAAATATTTTGCGTGAGACCATCATGGGACGTGAATTGTTTGATTATGCCTTCAACTTCTGCAGGCATGGCATCCCAAACATATTTTCTTGAGG
>JAGIAB010000709.1 GCA_017745135.1 Flavisolibacter sp. | reverse complement strand
GGATGGTTACAAAAGGAGGTAAATACTACTTTGCATTCATAATAAATGTGTTGATTTTGGCCCTGTTTAGTTTTAATATTATTCTTTGGATAAAGCGTCTGACTACCAGCGCCTAACATGGGTGGCAGTTGCACAACTAACTTTTGTAGATGATTGCTTTCCGGTTTTGATGAACCGTTTTTTTATTCAATGGCTGACAAAACATTTTTGTGATTGGTGTTGACAGGCACGATACAGGTCCAGAACATAAAAAGCAAAGAACAAAGGCTTCTTGCAGCCTTTTTCAGCCCCAATACTGCTGTTTTTCTTTTTTTTATGTCCGCCCGGTGTCTTCACTGCGTTGGCTTTGTGCGAGGAGAGACCTGTCCGCCCGGTGTCTCCTCTCATGGCTTGTGTGAGAGCAGGGAGACTGGGAATGAATAGCCATAAACCCCGGTGTCTCTCCTCGCACAAAGCCAACGCAGTGAAGACACCGGGCGGACGGCTAATGTATAAACTGGGATAAGGCTGTCTATTGCTTATGATCTTTCAGTTTGAAAGCTATAGTGTGTTGATGTCTCCCGGTTTTGTAAGGAGTAAAACGTGCGTATATTTATTGGTATGTGACATTCTAAAAGAAACGTTCATAATGAAAAGACTTACGGAACTACTGCTTTTTCTTTCATTTGTGCTTTTTGGTTGTGACAATCTGGTAACTGTAGGTGTGCAATTGGTGGTGTTGCTCGCTCTGAATGATGATGGTGCTCCGGCTTATAATCATGGTAATGCACAATTTCTCTCTAATTTGGGAGTACCTGTTTTTGCCTGTACACCGGATAAATTTCCTGATCTGATGGCAGCAACTTTGAGTAAGCAAGACATCAGTC
>JAGIAB010000708.1 GCA_017745135.1 Flavisolibacter sp. | reverse complement strand
CTGCTATTGTTGCTGCCAGGACTAAAATTGTTGAAGGTGCAGTAGGCATGGTGGAAATGGCTTTGGAAATGTTGTCCAGAAAAGACATTGTTCATTTGGATGAAGAAAAGAAAGCAGCGATGGTAAGTAATTTAATGGTGGTGCTCTGCGGCGAAAAAGGCGCCCAACCTATATTGAATACAGGAACTTTATATCAATAGCATGTTGAAGGTGTACGAAACTTCGGGGAATGTTTTGTTTGAGGAAAAACAAAAGTATCCCAAGTGGCTGAACATACTGATCGCCGGAATTCTTTTGTTGACGCTTGTTCTGATTCTTATTACCGGTCTGGCAGGTCCGCCGGAAAAAAGAGCTGAAATGTGGCTTGGATTGGCGATAGCAATACCAATAGAGATATTGGTAATGATCTTGTTCTGGTATATGCAATTAGAAAAAGTGGTGACGAGCAATGGATTGTATTATCGATGGAAGCCGTGGCAAAAAAACTACCGCTATATTGATAAGGAGAATATTCAGTCGTTTGAAGTCCGCCGTTTTCGTTTTATAAGTTATGGTATGGGGGTGGTTTCCTGGTTATGGGAGATATCATAATGCCAGTTCAGGAGAAGGATTGCAATTGTATTTGAAAAATGGGAAACGGTTTTATTTCAGCGCTGCTGATGTTGATTCTTTTAAGAGAGCGATGGATCAAATGACTAATCCACTTACAAAATAAAATTTGAGTGAGTTCTAAAAAAAGTTTTGTCATACGCATTGATAACGATACCTACAAGGCTTTGGAAAAGTGGGCTGCCGATGAATTTCGCAGTGTGAATGGACAAATTGAGTGGATACTGAACCAGAAGTTAAAAGAGGCCGGTAGAATAAAAGATGAAAACCAATCCGGCGCCAAAGCCAAAAAGTAATGGTAGTTTTGTCCATCATCCAACTGTTATGAATTTCTTT
>JAGIAB010000707.1 GCA_017745135.1 Flavisolibacter sp. | reverse complement strand
TAAAGAGGGGCAGAAAACATTAGTGAACAACTTCTTTGCGATGTTACCAAATGAATGATTTTCTTTACCACATAGAAACATAGGCACATAGGTTTCACATAGTCCGTCTGCCAAATGAAAACTTTTAGAAAGATTTTAGTTTGAAAGAAACAAATTTGACATAAACAAAAACCACTCATGAAATACGCATTCCTTCTTTCATTACTCATCACAACAAGCTGTATGGCACAAACCACTTATAAAACAGTCGGCAAGGTTGAACGGTACGATGATGCCCTTGATAAAATTGTTTCGAAAGATGCAATTGCAGAAGTAATTGCAGACGGTTTTCTTTGGAGTGAAGGTGCACTCTGGATTGAAAAACATAAAATGCTTTTATTTTCTGACGTTCGCCGCAACACCATTTTCAAGTGGACGGAAAGCAAAGGAAAAGAAGTGTACCTGACACCCTCTGGTTATACCGGCAGTGTACCACGTGGTGGCGAAATGGGCAGCAATGGTTTAACACTCGATAACAAGGGCAACCTGGTCATGTGCCAGCATGGCGACAGAAGAATGGCAAGAATGGATGCCCCGCTGGATAAACCCGAAGCAAGGTTTATAACGCTTGCCGATAAAATTAATGGCAAACGATTCAGCAGTCCCAATGACGCTACGTTCAACAGCAAGGGAGAGTTATTTTTTACCGATCCTCCTTATGGCTTGCCTGCCCAGTCAGATAGAGATTCTTCAAAAGAAACTTCATGGAATGGTGTGTATAAAGTAAAGAAGAACGGTGAAGTTATTTTACTCGTAGATTCTTTGACAAGGCCTAATGGAATTGCTTTCTTCCCGGGCGGAAAGAAAATACTGATTGCTAACAGCGATCCGCAGAAGCCTAACTGGTATATCTATGATGTAGATGGAGACAAACTAAAAAATGGAAGAATTTTTTATAGCGCTGCAGGCGTAAGAGGTCCGGGCCTGCCCGATGG
>JAGIAB010000706.1 GCA_017745135.1 Flavisolibacter sp. | reverse complement strand
ACATAGCCCCCGATCGTTTCCATCGATTTTTTGAAGCCGTATTTGTATCGTAGATCCTCTAAGCCGATCCGTTCCAGAAAAATCAACATGTCGGAAGTCTTCACATAGGAGGGTAAATTTAAATCCCTGATTAAATCTATTGACCAATTCCCACGAATGAGCACTCTTGCATATCCTTCTCTTTCAGCGATTGTTTCCTCATAGTTTAAAGAAAAAGTCGTGTGTTTTCTTCCATCCTTATAGTTGGGACAGCCCCAAAAAGCTCCGTAAGTGCTATTGCTTTGTTTAAGGTGAGCACCGCATACCAGGCAGTTTTTGTTTTGCCAGGCTTCAGCAGTTTTTTGAATTTCCGTTAACCGTTCCTCGTATTTGTTCAGGCTGCGATGTTCGTATGCATGATACAATTTGATTACCTCTTCTTTTTTTGACTCCAATAAAGCAATTGCCCTGCTCTTATTATTTGCATTGCGGCGAATGATGGATTGGTAAAAATCATCCAGTTCTGTTTTGCTCATTATACTGGCATATTCAATCCGGAGGTCCATCTATAAAATTAAAAATTGGCGGCTTTGTTCACTGAGGATTTTTTATAATTGTTTGTAATTACCTGGATGAAAGACACTCTGATTGAGCAACTCCCAGAATTTGACAATGAACGAAGGTCTACTATGGAAAGGGTTTACTATTTATCAGGTTTGTATTTGGCAAAAAGATTATCCCGAAAAGAGCATGATGAACTTGATGAATTGGTTGTGAACGACGAGCAGTGTGAGAAGATATTTGCTACTCTTACATACAAAGAAGGCCTTGGAGTATTTTTAAAAGCATTGGCTGGGTTAAAACAAGATAAAACCAAGAAATACCTGTAATTGAATTTTGGTCAGGAAGTGAACACAATTTAGTTGATTGGTACAATTTGCATCTCTGCGATCAATTCGTTTTTGAAAGTGTAAATGTGTTTGATGGGACCATCAAACAGAATAGTTCCGTCCTTATCC
>JAGIAB010000705.1 GCA_017745135.1 Flavisolibacter sp. | reverse complement strand
GTATTATATAGCCATCTTCACTGCTACTATCATCGTCCGTTGTGTCACTTCCTTTTTTTGCTTTAATACTAAAACTCCTGTATGTAAGAAGAAAGAATTTTTATTACAGCGATCATGCAGTATTTACATTGTACCACTACATTTTTAGCTTCATTCTTTTGATGGCTATAATGGGTGTTGGACAATTGAGCGATTGGACGGGGATTAGCCTTGGATGGGTGATTCTTCTTCTTTTTTTGGTATGGATAGGATATCTTTTGATTGCAATGAAAAATTTTTACAGGCAAGGTTGGCGTAAAACAATAGTGAAATTTTTGATTTTGGATTTTCTCGGATTCTTTGTAGTGCTGTTCCTGTTCATGGTTTTTCTGGTGCTTTCATTTCTTGTATAGACTTAAGTAGAAAGCGGGATTATTTTTTGTCGATTTGCATTGCTACTATTTGATTTGATTTGCGACGCTCCGTTCATCGTTCAGTAATTCTTATCATCAAATCACAAACAGTCTTTACTGGTTTCAAAGATGAATTACAGCGTTTTTGAACCACAGCGGCACAAAGGCACAGAGGCTCGGAGTTTCACAGGGAAAGTTTCCTCCGTGTTCCTCTGTGTCTTTGTGTCTCCGTGGTTCAAATCTCTTGAAATAAAAGAATCTTTCAAATCAGTAATGAAACTTCCGCAATGCTGAATAGAATTCCTGAACGCAAAAGTGAGTGACACAACCGGTGTTGATAGTAGCAGTGAAGATGGCTACATAATTATTGTGGTTGTAAACTATCCGGCACGACAATAAGACTTGGATCATGTATCTGCTTGACTTGTAATTCAGAAAGATCTTGTTTCGAACTCATCCCCTCCCTTCCGAAAAGAACTACTCCTCGATTTCTAATCCATACAGGTTTATCGGTATAAATTCTTTGTGTGTTCTGATCCCACCAAAGCTCGGGTGAACGCATCGAATCGCCCTGGAAGTTGTACACCAACACACTGTCACGTAAATAAACTTTGCTCAGACTTTCATAATACTTCCCATAC
>JAGIAB010000704.1 GCA_017745135.1 Flavisolibacter sp. | reverse complement strand
CGACCCATCCTTGTAAACACAATTGAGCATTCTCTAGTCTCGTCGAAATGACAGTTGATTGGAGATATGAGGTTCTATTACCCATGCACTACGAAGCTGACTCTTTCGGTCACTGTCATTTCGAAGAAGCAAACGAATGTTTATTGATTAGACAACTGCTCAAGCGACTGAGAAAACTTCCTCCGATGGAAGAAAATTAGAAATACCATCCCCACTTTGACTTGTCATTTCGAAGGAGCAGTGAATGTTTATTGTGTAGACAACTGTTTATGCGACTGAGAAAACTGCCTCCTATGAAACAAACTCGCTACTTTTCCCACCATGATCAAAAGCTTCCGCATCATTTAAAAACCTCCTCTCCGGATTCAAGCGATCAATCAGCAATTCCTTTTTTAGTCTTCTCCACTTCTTCACTTCCTTTTCTCTTCTGATCGCATCCATAACAAAATCAAAACCTTCATAGTAAAGCAGGTAATGACAGTTATACCTGCCTGCAAAAGTTTTCCATTCCCCTTCAGCATCTTCATGCTCTTTCAATCTTGCCTCAAGATTATTGGTCATGCCGCAATACAACACTGTTTTGTTTTGATTGGTGATGATATAGAAGTAAAAAGGAAAAGGATATTTCTCCGGCATTCTTTAAAATACAAAATTCTTTTACACTCATAGAACCTCAATCCCCCCGGGGCACCCGTCATCTCGAAGGAGCAAACGGATGCTTTCGTGCAGACATATCTTCCACGCGACTGAGAGAGCTCCTCCCGATGAAAGAGCATTAGAACCTCACATCTCTTTCTTAACTGTCATCCTGAAGGAGCAAACGAATCCTTATCTGTGTCCGCAAACCTTAAGCGACTGAAGGATCTCCCCCCGATGAAAGACACTTTAGAATCCCAATTCCCCAATCAACTGTCATCCCGAAGGAGCTGCAGAATCTTTATTATTTACACAAATGTCCAAGCGACTGAGGGATCTACCCCTGATGGAACCTATGCTCCGTAGACGAAGTTTTCTCCTCGACCCATCCTTGCAAACACAATTGAGC
>JAGIAB010000703.1 GCA_017745135.1 Flavisolibacter sp. | reverse complement strand
GTGTACATTCCCTTTTATTTCCTTTTCATGAATATTTCTGTGTTTATCGGGTTCAACCGTTTTATCCGCAACAAACAAACGGTATTGTGGGAAAAGGCCGCCAGGAGCCAATCTCACGCTTGATAATTATCAAAACAAGGATACCACCAAAAGGGTATTTTTCATATCAGGGGAAATATTGATTTTTGCTGGCGAATAGAAATATAATAATAGTTGATGCTTGGTTTATTGATTTTAGTTGTTACTTTTACCTCCGAAATGTAACCTCCCACCTGGTTCACTATCCTTTGGAGAGCAAGCTAATGAAGCTAATGCCAATTGAACGAAGCTTATACTCACTACCACGAATCCATTGAAATTCCTCACTGCTGATCGTCCGATCGGTTAATCCACATACCATCCTTAAAGCCATACCTTTTGAAGTACGGCTCTGCGCCTGTTCAGATAAATAACAAGTTTACCAATACCTCATGTAAGCCATCAATTATCGTCCAAGCTTATGCCTTTTGAAAAATTGCGATTTTTTCAAAGCTAATTTTTTCTGCAAATGAAAAATTTAATACTCGCAATTGACGACAGCAAGGCAATACGTTTTTTATTGCAAACTGTACTCGGAAAAGACTACCAGGTTGTAACTGCACCTGACGGATGTTCGGCAATGTATTGGTTATCTAAAAGAAACCTTCCAGGACTGATCATTCTCGACGCGCAATTACCAGATATGCAAGATTGGGAAATGGTTGAGCAATTATCTACCAGTGGTATTTACAAAGACATTCCCATGATCGTGCTCTCATCACTTGACAAAGAGAAAGTAAAAGCCCAATGTGAACAATACGGAGTTTCCGCCTATTTCACAAAGCCCTTTAATCCCGTTGACCTGATGGACGTAGCGAACCGATTGCTTAATGGCCAGATGAAACCTGCAGGCGTTGTGCATGCAGATTGAGTTTTGAGTAAGAAATCAGGAAAAACTTAACCTTCAACCTTACTTTATGGAACTAACATTTTTACCCGGGGGAAAGACAGCAAAGAGGACTTACAAACATTTTTCTTTTAATTCCAGCATTGCTGCCGAACAACCA
>JAGIAB010000702.1 GCA_017745135.1 Flavisolibacter sp. | reverse complement strand
GAGCAAACCGTTCCTGACCTCACATGGCTATCATATTGTAAAGCTGGTTGGAAAAACGCCTGCTGCCAGTAAAACCGATGCAAAGTCGATAGAAATATTGAGAAGCAAAGTGGAGCAAAGCGACCGCATTGCCTCTACAAAAATTGCACTGGCAAATAAAATATTAAGAGAGGCCGGCTATAAAAAAGCTGCATTCAATAGCTTAGAACTCTGGGCTTTTTCTGATAGCATTTTAAATTATCAAAAGCCAAATATTCCGGTTCATCTTACGGGAGCTAATGATCTTATTCAGGTAGGCGATAAAAAATTTCTTGTATCGGATTGGATCACCTACGCACAAACTTTCCGTTACAAGCCTGATGGAAGCGGCATTAAACCTTATTCCCAGTTATGGGATGAGTTTGTGGAGGCCATGGCTTTAAATTATTATCAGGCTAACCTGGAGAATTACAACGAGGAATTTAAAGATCAGATCAAGGAATTTGAGGACGGGAATTTGTTTTTTGAGATCATGCAAAGAGAAATATGGGGACCTGCACAAAGCGACAGTGCTGCTCTTGCCAACTATTTTGAAAAAAATCGTAGCAAATACAACTGGAAGCCGAGTGTGGATGCAGTGATTTTTTATGCCAGTGATATGACTACTGCAAAAACATTTGTCAACGAACTAAAGAAATTGCCTTCATCCTGGCATGACCTGGTAACCAAGTATGAAGAAAAAATAGCTGCTGATTCTTCAAGGTTTGAACTGGCTCAGATTCCAAATCCGGCTAAACAAACCTTACAACCGGGAACGATCACATCACCACTGTTGAACAAGGCAGATAACACGGCTTCTTTTGCTTATATCATTCGCAACCACAATAATGTTGAGCCAAGAAGTTTTGACGATGCAAGGGGTTTAGTAATTAATGATTACCAAATTGAGTTAGAAAAAAATTGGGTGGAGCAATTGAAGAAGAAGTATCCTGTAGTTGTTAATGAGAAGGTGTTGAATGGATTGATTAAAGAGAAGAAATATTGATGCTTCTTTTACTTTTCTCTTGAAAGAAAAAGAAACAAATCCCGATAGCTATCGGGACAAGGCGATT
>JAGIAB010000701.1 GCA_017745135.1 Flavisolibacter sp. | reverse complement strand
CGGTTACATTGTATAGTTTTAGTACCGCATTCAGTTCTGCAAGGGAAGTATATCGATACTGGTTTATAACGAGATTTACAACAGTTGCAATGCTTCTTTTTGTTTCTGCTACACCATATCTCACTCGTTGGACATAGATGGGTGTCATGTGTTCACGGAGCGGGTTATTTTTGCCACCTGCTTTGACCAGACCATAGGCTTCTTCAATTTCCTTCCTTGCCTTCTCAGATTGGTTCCTGCCAAGATTATAAGTATCGATACGCCTGCCATCTTCCTTAATCGTTGTCGTCACAATATGCAGATGGGGATGACCGGCATCAAAGTGTTGATAGACTAGAAACGGTTGTTCTCCAAAGCCGATTTTGTGCATGTAGGTTTCAGCGATTTCAATTAATTTTTCTTTTGGAAGAAGTTCTGTTGGATGGAAATTTAAGGAGATGTGGAGTGTATTTGTTTTCGAACTATTTTGTTCAATTCGCTTTTCAAACCTGCCAAGCTTTTGGTAAAAATTGAGCTCACTTGCATGGTGTAAAAAGTTGGCTGCAAAAAGACATTCTGCCTTTCCTTTCTGAACTTTTTGCTCATTATAATTGAGTGCCCTGCTGATCGAAAGCGGCACCGTTATTTTAGCGACCATTGCTCATGAATTTGGATCATCTTCAGCCTGATTTCTTCTGTCTTTTTCATAAAGGATTGCCGGACCGTCTCGTTTTGCACCAGCCATGATCGGATCTCTGGAATCCTGTCCAAAGTATGCAGCCTGTGAACGGCCTGGTTGAAGTTATTCCCGATCGCATTCAGCTCATTTTTGAGCCGGATCATCTCTGACAAAATATCATCAGCAGATCCGTTGCGATATTTTACGATTACCGGTTTTTGAAGAAGAAGATTGCGGGCATAATGGCTGGCACCCCTGCATGCAGAAGCTTTACTGAATGCTTTTATTTTTCTTAATTCGTCTTCTGTCACACGAACTTTAAACCATTTCGTTCTCACTGTTTTTGACGCTTTCATCACCAAACCTTTTCACTGTCAAATCAATTTTCAATCATCTTAAAATCCCCGAAACGAGTTCCGAGTGAAGGGCAGGAGCCAAATG
>JAGIAB010000700.1 GCA_017745135.1 Flavisolibacter sp. | reverse complement strand
AAAAGTAAGACCAGAGCAAGGCTTATTGAAACTGAGAAAATCATTAGGTCTTTTCGCAAACATCCGTCCTGTTACCACCTTCCCTTCCTTACATCATTTATCTCCGCTTAAGCCAAAGCAACTCGAAGAAGTTGACTTTGTTGTGTATCGGGAGTTGACAGGCGGAATTTATTTTGGTAAAAAAGAATTGAATGCTGAAGGTACAGAAGCTTCTGACCTCTGCATTTATAACAGAACGGAAATTGAACGCATTGCGCATTTGGCTTTCAAATCTGCACAGCAACGTAAAAAGAAATTGACGCTGGTTGACAAAGCGAACGTTTTGGAAACCTCACGTCTTTGGAGAAAGGTAGTGCAGGAACTGGCAAAAAGTTATCCGGAAATTACCGTTGATTATATGTTTGTTGACAATGCTGCTATGCAGATTATTGTTAACCCCAAACAGTTCGACATCATCCTTACTGAAAACATGTTTGGCGATATTATTAGTGATGAAGCCAGTGTGATCAGCGGTTCATTGGGCATGTTGCCTTCTGCCTCTGTTGGTGAGCACACTGCTTTATTCGAGCCCATTCATGGTTCGTATCCGCAGGCAGCAGGAAAGGATATAGCTAACCCAACAGGTTCCATTCTGTCTGCTGCGCTTCTTCTCGACCATTTAAATATGCATACAGAAGCAGCATTGGTTCGTGAAGCGGTAGGCTGGGCACTTGATTCAAAATTTGTAACAAAGGATATCGACCCGATTAATTACTATTTCACTTCTACCGTTGGTGATTTGATTAGTGATTATGTTGCCGGAAGATTGCCAAATGATATTAACCAGGCCAATATTGAATTGAGAAAATCGACATTGATCTGAGGCCCCCTTCGGTTCCCCCGGTGGGGGAATGACCTATACACAGCCCTTGCTTGATGAAAACTCCAACAATAAAATGGAGTTGACGAAAAGCGAGCAACGTAGCACAGATGGCCTTCCCACCAGGAAGGTCGGGATGGGCCAAAAAAAGTTCTTTGTTTTTAAAATGGTGGGTATATTTGAAACGCAATATATCCTTCATGCCGAACGCAAAAATTAATAATGTACTTTCTATCATCACCGTCATCGTGGTGGTCATTATTATTC
>JAGIAB010000006.1 GCA_017745135.1 Flavisolibacter sp. | reverse complement strand
CAGTATTGGTGCTGCAAGTCCGGCACATTCTTATAAACGATTCCCAGTTTGTGTTTTGTGATGATATGGTCGGGATTTACGTTTTCACTGGTGATGATAGGCGTGCCAACAGACATGGCTTCGAGGAAGGTATTGCTAAAGCCTTCGTAATGTGATGTGTTCAATAAAAACTTGGCCTTTGCCAAATAAGGAAGTACCTGGTCTCTTTCTAAAAATCCAACGAACCGCACGTTTGGCAACTGCTTTAATTTGTGAAGGGAACTTAATGTTTGCTCATCACAGCCTTCGTGTTCTTTGCCGGCTATCCAAAACATTTCCTCTTTCAGCACAGAAGCAATTTCAAACAAAAGAGGCAGGTTTTTCTGATATTGGAAAAGCCCCAGCCAGGCTATGTAATGCCGGGAACTGCTATCCGTTGCAGACACATTATTTTTCACAAAAATGGGGTTTGGTATTTTAAAGACTTTTTTACCGGGAAATTTTTTTTTGACAAGATCGAACTGGTATTCATTCTGACATAAAATGCATTGGGATAATCTCATGCCCAATGTTTGAAAGAACAAATGCAATTTCGAACGACGTTGGTAAATACGATCATCCAACAAGGAATCACTTGATATGCGCAAAATATATTTCACTTTCAATTGCCGGCAGATCAGCGCAAAAACAAAAGACGACCAGCAGGGTATTCCTTCGTAAACATAATCGGGCCTGATGTGTTTGATAGTGCGGTAAATGTAGGGCAAGCGGTAGTACACCCACCTTAACCAGCGGATTCCTTTTTTGGATTGATACAATGGTATCAGTTTTATATCGCGGCAATCCTCTTTGATTGCACCATTTTTACTTAGATGGGTAAGCACCACTACCTCCTGACCTTCTGCCAACAGCCCTCGGATCCAGCCATAAGCCTGAACGGCAGCACCGCCTGATGGCTTTTCCTCTTTTAAAAGAATATTGATAATCCTGTTATCGTAAAATATAAACCTGGCCATTGCAAACGAATTAAATGTTCAACAGTGTCCATCAACAAATGAAGCAGCATCAAAAATGAAGACTATGTTCCCTTCTTAAAGAATCATCACAATAGCAGAAACAAGCGAAGGTTTTGCTATTATGTCTTTGATAAACCGGCATTCATAATTCTGATGGCTGCTTCGGGTGGTTCTTTCAAGCTTCCTGTAGTAGTGTAAGTATTCTTTGAAATTTCCTGTTGCTTAAAAATGGTTTTCAGCAATGAAACATTCTTAGCAACCGGGTTTTCGGCATCGAGGATATAGACCGGCACGTTGTGGCCCTGCATCCATTCAAACATCAATTGAAACTGGTATTGCCATTTGGAGATGTCATCAAGTATTTCCTGCCTGTTTTTTCCAGTATGTGAGGCAATAACTTTTTTACGGGTGGACAATCGTTCCAGGATCACGTTCTGGTTCAATGTGTTGAGGTAGATAATGGCTTGTGGTAATGGTAATAAAGGCAGGTATTGACTGATGAACAGTGGTAATTGTTGACTATTGTTTTGTACAACAAAGGACTTTTGCAGCAATCCTTCGTTAATGATGCATGGCACATCAGAATTCCTTTCCATGATGGCTCCGTAGCGACAAAAATCGGTGAATAAAAAGAAGGATGAACGAAAGCGCTTGTCAATTTCTTTATCAGAATAAATCTGTTCGTCCGACAATTGACTCCAATAAAAACCAGCCAGCTTTTGATGATTGGCTATAAACTGCAAACCATATTCGATTGGCAGGCTTCGGGTCAGCTTTTTTTTGAACAATTTCCGGAATCTGAATTCTATCCATTTACTGAAATTAGAAAACCGCGGTTTGTTGGCCAGGAGTAAATCCTGGTAAGTCCAGTTCTCTCCGGGCTTCCGGCTTTTACACAAAGCTTGATACAGGGCAGTTTTACCAACACCTGGCGGCCCTACAATCTCAATTATTTCTGTACTCATGTCAGGTTTTGAAAGTCTGTTTATGTAGTAGCTTTTATTGTTTTCAAAGCATAGTGGTATAAGCTAATCGTTCTCCTGATTTCATTTACAATAGCAAGTCCTTAATTGTTGATCCAGGCGAATTGCTGCAATGGTTTCTCTTCCTCAACAATAGCAATAATCTCTATTTCCTCTTCTTTTATTGAAAGGGGCAATTGAAGTGTCAGGTAGAGTAAGATCATGGCGCCACATTCGGTAAACCGGCCGGTGACGGTAAATACGGTAAAGGCAATGGCACAAAAAAGTACAACAAACTTATCGGTGGCCGTTGCCGTTGCTTTTAGCGAAGAACGAAATGCTTTTATTGCCATCAGCAAATAAAGAAGAAGAGCAATGAGGCCACCTGAATGTGTAATGCTGGGCAAATCTCCATGAAGGGTTCGCAATCCAAAAATACCATTGCCATAGTTGCCGGCGCTGTTTAGTAATTCATATCCTATCCAGGGACTGTAGACATTGTAAACAAACATGTCGTTGTACAAAAGCTGGTACTCTAAAAATCTCGACTCCGAACCCAGTTCCCGGGTGTCGAGATGCCTTTGCTCATAACGTTCATTGAATTCGTTCATAAAGTCGGTGTCAGAATAAACCATATAACCAACGAATGCAATCAGGGAGCCCACTAAAATAAATTTTTTCATTTCTCTGCCGGCCAGTAAGGTGAGCATAGGAATAATGATTCCGAGAGTGCTTACCAACATTACCGTCCGTCTCAGGCTAAGCATGATAAAGAAGTAAGCAACAATTACAACCAAAAAATAAATGGGTTTTTTGCTCATCAATAATTTCATAACAGTCAGAAACATGGCGACTGCGAGAATATTAAAACCGGCAGCGTAAAGATTGCCGTATAAAATTCCGCTTGAAATGCCGTACATACCTGTGGGGGCATAATGATTGACAGTTGACATCAAAACGTTTGCAATAAACAGGCATAGTATAATAAAAGCGGCATTGGATACTTCGTGGAAAATCTCTTCCTCCGGATATTTTTGATAGATAGCAGGAATCAGGGGAATTGAAGCCAGCAACCAGAACACTGCAAAGGCATTAGAACGTATGGCAACCAAATCGCTTGATCTTGTTAATAAAACCAGGAAATACAGAAACAGCAAAACGGCAAAAATATTTTTTTTATAAAACGATTGATTTTTTGCAATGCTGTTTACTATCAGAAATGAAATGGTGCTGTAGTAAATGAAAGCAGAAAATGCAGGGTCAATAAAATTATTGATGAATACCAGTACAGGTATATAAATGATCGCCAGTTCTTCCTTTTTAAAAAAAAGATACAAGGCAAACAAATAGCCTAAGACTTCTACTAGTAAAAAGAATTTATCCATATAGCTTATTATTCAGTTTGCGGAATACATGAATTTTTCAGAGACAAAACAACTTGTTTTTTTAGGCGAAATCCAGCGCATATTCTTTCAGCCTTTCTTTTACCTTCTCAATATTGATATGATCTTTGATTTTAAATGCAGCCAGTTGTTCGGCAGATTTTATTTCCTGTAAAAACTCAAGAACTTCATGATATTTTTTTCTTCGCCAGAAATCATGGAATAAAAACACAGTGTCTTGCCACCGGTACTCCAGAACTTTCAAAATCGTGTACAGACAGCAGGAAACCCTGAACCTGCCATCAATAAAAACGATGTCTACTTTATTGGATGTGGCATCGATATCGTTCCAGATTTCTGAATAATATGCGGGCCAATCATTACTGTGAGTTGTCGTCAACGGTTTACCCCAGTCATTAGTAGGTCCGAGATCAATAAACCTGTACTGTAATTTATCCACGGATCTTTTTACCAGCTTTATTGAATTCATATACTCATAAAAATCAGGATTGGATTCTACCGAATAAATTTTCTTGTTCTTTTTGAGCAGCCAGATAGTAGAACCTCCTGAGCCATATTCCAGGATTACTTTTTTATTTGAACACACTTCTTTGAAAAACTTAAATTCCTTCCAGCTCATATGAGGCAAGAACAGGACTCCCGGGAATTTTTTTTTCAACCCCCATTTAACTTCCGGTTTTTTGATAAGACATATCCTGAAGAAAGCTTTTTGTAAAAAATAGGGATTCATGTTTTGTTGTTTATGTTTATGAAGGATTGGAAACAATCTTGCACGTTTAAAACATAAACAGTTAGTGGACATCATTATAACATCCGAAGCCTAGTGGTAAAAGCGGTCTTTTAGCATGTATAAAAATCTTGAATAAAAAGCACTACCAGACAGATTTTTCTCAAAATATGCCAGCGACTGCTCACGCATTTCATTCAGCTTATCTGAATTTGAAATAAGGGTTTCCATAGCAGTTGTTAGTTCTTCCAGGGAGTTGGACTCAACCACAAATCCATTGACTCCATTGCTGATATTAAACCGGGCGCCACAGGTATCTGTACAAATTGTCGGCAGCCCATAGGCCAGCGCTTCTGTAACAGATACTCCATATTGCTCGTTGATAGCTGGTAAAACAAAAACATGGTGCGAAGTATATAGGTCTTCCATCTTGGAAAAAGGAATGTTTTTTTTTAAAAAAATAATTTCGGAAAGTCCAAGGTCAGCGATAGTTTCCTGAAGAAGGTTGAACTTTGCAATTTGTTCTTCATTGATACATTCTCCTACAATAGTCACTTTAAATTGATACTTGTTTTTAAGAATGCTTATTGCTTTTACAAACAAAAGGTGGTTCTTTCTTGCCTGGTGATATTTCCCCATCATCAAAATTCTAGGTTTCTCTGCTGTACTATTCCTGTTTATGGATATACCGGGTTTTGATGGTACTGGTAAGGGAACATAATACGAGTATTTTAAGGCATGCTGTTTGTCGTCTTCGCCTCCTTGTATAGGAACCATCCATGCAGCTCTGAAGAATTTTATGATGAAGTTCCGCTTCCAACTGATTCTTTTCCTTTGTGGTCCAAACAGGATTTCCTGTGTATAAAAAACAATTTTAGTTTTCGTAAGCAATGAACAAATTGCTGCAATGAGAGAAAAGGGCCGGTAGGGGTCTCTTATAATAATAATATCAGGCTTTATCTTTCTAAATACTCTCCAATATTGAATAGGTCCCGGAAAGTAGTTTGGCCTGTTCACCCCGCGCCGACCCCATATTTTCTCTGTTAATAAAGAAGCTTTGCATTGTTTGAAAGTCACTGGTTTTACCAGGCTGTGATCTTCGGTAAACCCAAGACATGAAGCATGAAAAGTCACCTGGTGCCCGTTCTCCTGCAGGGTCTTGACCATTTGATACATGTTGGTATGAAACCTCGGAACAACAAATAAAATTTTCATTCCTCCGGCATTAACATTAATTCGTTTTAAAAAATTTCAGTGACAATGCAATTTGCAATAGCTGCTCTCGCTTCTCCTTTCTTAATCCGGCCATGTAGTAAATAAAAAATGCAATGGCAAAAGTTACCGGCGCTAAAATCGAAATCTGTAAAAAGCTAAATGTTTTGAGAAGGGAAGACAAGTAGAATGCAATGCCAAGCATGGACAAGGAAACAACTAAAGGCCTGAGCTTCTCGAAGGAGGAAATCGTGTGATTATACCTGATCTTTTTCTTGATAACTTTTCGCTGTCCGTAGAACAATAAAAATTTACCGATGATCAAACTGATACACAAACCCGTTATTCCGAAGTTGTGCACAAGCAGAAAGCCAAGGCCAATGTAAAATATTAAGGAGCGAATGGTGAGGTAAACCTTTTTCTTAAGATCAAGTGTGGCCGTAATGATATATCCATCGGTTTTAATGAAGGTATCCTGCATAACCATAACAATAATTAAGGTATTGGCTAAAATGCCTGCAAAGTGTCCGTGACCTACCCATGCATTTAAAAAAGAAGGATTGTAAAGAATGATGGTTACACCGGAAGCAGTGGAAAGAAGAAAAATAAAATCGTTCAAATTTCCCCACACCCTGCTGATCTTTTGGTAGTCTTTTAAGCCAAACAATTTTCCGATGCCAGGAATGATACCAATGATAACCCGGAATATAAGACCCTGGATGGCTAAAGTGAGAAAACCGGTTAAGGCATAATACGAAACAAGAACCGGGGTGGTTAAAAAACCCAATAAAACTTTATCGCTCTGTGTTAGTAAAGTATCTGTAGCCGTATTGGCCATGTACCAGCCGCTTAGCTTACCAAAGGAAAGCACTCTCCTGAAATTAGTTTTACCAAATCCAAACCATCCCACATTTTTTTTTACGATGAAGTAAAAAGTCAGCCCGGTAATAACGGTAACGATTATCTGAACTATGGCTAAGCCGATAAGGCCAAATCCTTGTGTGATCGCTAGTATTTTTAAAGCACCGCCGCAAATAACGATGCCTGCCCGGAATCCCATGCGTTTGAAACCAAGATTCATTCCCCGTAAAACGGCTTCAAACATTTCAAACACTTGTCCAAGCGCCATGGAAAGAACTAAAAGGGAACACACGATCCTTATCAAATTGTAATAGGCAGGATCTGCTTTCGTAATATAGGGCGCATACCAACTGATAGTTCCACCCGCTAATAACACAATGGGCAAAATAGTAAAGGTTACCGCCAAGGCACTGCTTACATCACTTCTCAATTCCTCGTCACTGGCTGTATCTTGTTTCTTTGCCACTGTCCATTTAAGTACCTGTGTAGCACGGGAGTCAGCCATTTTTGTATAACCCGTCATTTGGCTGATCATTTGCCAGATTCCATACATTGAGTTGCCCAGTCCATGAACAATAAAGGGGCTTACTACCATTCCGGAAATCTGCATAGCCAGATAGTCAATAATGCTGGTCAATGCATTTAAATAGCCACGCTGTTTAAGATTTCCTTTTTCTTTTCTGTGTTCTTTAGTAGTCGTGTCTTTTGTAAGGTCGGTGAGTGCCAGTTCGTTTGTCATAAAAAAATTATAAGCTTAGAATTATGGCCATTAATGAGGTCCGTTTCAGGGTTTACCAGTATTGAAGTCCTGCTTATTTTTAAATTTTACGCAACCTGTGTGGGGGCAATCGGTGTGCACTATTTATGTGCGAAAAATAGGTTTGGGATAATTTGATCCAGGTTGAGATCAGCTTGAAAATCAGCAGTAACATTAGTTCAGGCACTTGCTCTTCAATATTGCTTTTAATAAGACAAGCTGCTTCAAGGTATCATATTCCAAATCTCTTTTTTTATAGTGGAAAGAATATTGTTCAAAGGGAGTGCGGCGTCAATGGTAATTACCCGGCAGCCTTCGGCAAACTGTACCTTTTTTATTCCTTCAATTTTCGATTGAAGCATTTCTGTTGATGCCAAACTCGGTTTACGTTCCTGTATGATCCTCGCATCTGCAATTAATTTAAACACAAGGTCAGGCTGATTTCTTTCTGCATAATCATACAGGCGTGTTTCCATTTTTGACATCGCTTTGAACACCGCTTTATTTTCTTTGGACAAATGATGAAGTACGGGTCCATCGTTATATCCGCTTATTTGGTTCTGAGGAAATCTGTCACAAAGGACCAACATCCCTTTTCTTTTAGCCGCAGATATGTGCTTTAGTTTTTTACGTTTCTCAAAACTTACAATAAGCGCTTCTACGCATTTATAAAATGAAGCTTTCTCTACTTTACCAGTGGTTGAGCCGTTTAGTTTTGGCGAACTTTTTTTTTCTTTATTCTTAGTTGAAGCAAATGTCTTCTTCAGGTCAACAAGTAATTTTCTCGGCCACGAAAAATTGTCTGCTTTTCCTTTTCCAAGATAGGTTCTGTACACATCAAGTTTCTTACTAAATGTTTTTTGAAGATTGGCAACAATCGTTGACTTGCCTGAACCATCTGCTCCAATAACAGCAATTATTAATCCTCCTCTTGGATTGATCCTTTGTGAAATAACAGGACGGTGCAATAGCCTGGATAATTTCTTAAGAGCTGTTATTGAGATTTCTCTGTACCATCTTAGCAACAGTGCTTGTAAGGGTGGATAAAGCCTTTGACCAGCGAATTCCTTTTTTAATAAAGCAGAAAGTTTAAGAAGCTCTTTGGGGTTGAAATCACCTGTTACGAACTTAAATATTGCTTTGTGATGTTCAACAAGTTCCTGCAGAATTATTTTCAATTCACGATCTGAACATTCCTGCCTGAGCCAGTGAAATTCTTTTAGTATGCTGCCGTTATAATGAATTCTTTTATTGAAATAGATGCTTAGCTTATCTCTATGCCTGATCTTAAGCGATTCTCTAAAAAACAACAGAATAAGTTCAAGAGCCGGATGTGTTCGATAAATAGCATACTTGTTGTCAAAGACACGGCTATGCAGGATTTTTCTTTCATAGTTTAATTGATACCCTTTTAAATAAGTTTCACCTAAGGTTAGTTTAAAATGTGCATGCAGATGAACGATCTTACCTGAAAGAAAATCAAGGCCTATAAAATCTTCTATGTTCTTGTATTGTTTCTGCGGGATCGGTTTGAAGTTTTTAAAATGGAGGTCTTCGAAGAGAGTTTTTAATTCCTCTTTATGTTTTGCATCAAAAAGAATATCCAGGTCCGTGTCGCCTGTCATAGAAGCACCTAAATGTTCATTGCTCTTCCAGTGGCAGTAAAGAATTTTCCTCTTATGAAACTCGTCAAGCAGGTTTTGGATCAGCGCTAATTTTGTGGTGCTTTGACAACTTTCTTCTGCTACTTCCGGCCAGTTTAATTTTTCCATGAGCTCATTTATCAGCAGTCAATGAATATGGATGTAATTGAGATTTCTTTTTTCAAAGAGGCTTCGACAATCATACAACCTGCAGCTTTTCTTTTTCGGCTGGCTTGCCGGTTAGTTTAAATTGAGCATGGTATTTTTTATACCATGCAACAAATTTCTTTAAACCGGTTTCAATAGAAGTTCCGGGTTTGTAATTGAATTCATTTACCAGGTCATCAATATTCGCCCATGTTGCTGATACATCACCTGCCTGCATATCGTGCAATTTCAAAATGGCTTTCCGTCCTAAATCTTTTTCCAATTCACTGATAAAATCCAGGAGTGGTACCGGACGATTATTGCCTATGTTGTAAATACGGAAAGGCGCTGAAGACCTGGAGGGATCGGGTGCCTTCCCGGTCCAGCGTCTGTCTGGTAGCGGTGGTCTTTTTACTACTTTGATGATCCCTTTTACAATATCGTCGATGTAAGTAAAGTCTCGTTTCATTTTACCGTGGTTAAACACGTTAATGGGATGACCCTTCATTATGGCATCGGCAAAAAGATAGCAGGCCATATCTGGCCGGCCCCAGGGACCATAAACGGTAAAGAATCGAAGGCCGGTTGTAGGTATATGAAACAGGTGGCTGTAGCTGTGGGCCATTAGTTCGTTGGACTTTTTGGTTGCAGCATATAGCGAAATGGGATGATCTACACTGTGTGTTACCGAAAAAGGTATTTGCTCGTTCAAACCATATACGCTTGATGAACTGGCGTAAACCAGGTGGCGAACATTATTATAACGACAGGCTTCAAGTATGTTGAGAAATCCCACAACATTGGATTGTACATACACATCCGGATTTGTGATAGAGTATCTTACTCCGGCCTGGGCGGCCAAATGAATAATGACATCGAACCTGTTTTTTTCGCATACAGATAACAGCGTTTCCTTGTCTTCCAGATTCATTCGTATGAAGCTGTAAAGCTCATATTTCTCACTTTGTACTTCTTCGTTCCATTTGATTTTGGTTCTATCAATACCACTTTCAACCAGGCGGTCATATTTTAGCTGCACATCATAATAATCATTGAGATTATCTATGCCGACAATTTTATGCCCCAGCTTTAACAATGAGTTGTTTAAATGAAAGCCGATGAATCCGGCAGCGCCGGTAATTAATAATTTCATTGTTGTATTTCCTTTTCTTGTTTTAAACAATGATTACTGTACAAATAGCGGTTGGTGCAAATGCACTGAGGAGTGCATTTGTTTTAGCATCGAAATGTTTTACTTAAAGTATGTTGTTGTAACCGGCGGGAATGATCTTTAAACGTAGTTTTTTGGATTGTGCTCAGGAACGGGTTGTGGTCCTGTCACCTGGTCAGATGTATTTATTCTTAAGAGCAGCTTAGTGGTTGCTATGGAGTCAGTTTTGCTCCACCAGACTTTGGAATTTTTTCTTTTTACTTTTTTTGCCTTTTTTTTCGTGGTACACACTCTGATAACCATATCCATAACCGTACCCATACTTGCCTTTGAAAATTCCTCTGGGCCTAACAGCATTAAAAACTATATATGGATTTTTTAGCAGTTGGATATTTTTATTATCAAACAGTTGTACAATTGATTTAGGCGTGTAACTGTGGCGAACAATTAACAATGTTATGTCGCAGTACTTTGATAGCACGTGTGCATCTGTTACCGGCTCAATAGGAGCAGTATCCATAATCACGTAATCAAATTGAGTTATGAGACGATTTAGCAAGTCATTCAGCTTGCTGCTTAAAAGAAGATCTCTGAGATCTTCTGCTCCATTTCCGGCTCCAATGGCATATAAGTTGGGGTAATTCGTCGTACAGACGATATCATCGAGTCCTTTTTTCCCTTCTAAAAATTCTGCAAGACCAGGTTTGCCGGATACATTGAACATGGAAGATAGTTTTGGACTGCGGATATCGAGATCCACCGCCACTACTTTTTTTGAGGCCAGGGCAAGACTTATAGCGAGGTTTGAACAAATGTAACTTTTGCCCTCTCCGGCGATGCTGGACGTTACCAATATTTTCTTGCTGTTCTGCAAGGGAATATGATTGAGACCAATTGCTGTGCGTAATTGCCGGAACTGTTCTGCAGCAAAAGAAACTTTTGAACTTGTGTTAATTAACGAGTCTTTCTTTTTTGTGTTGACAATTTCTGCCGCTACTGGAACCTTGGTAATCGATTCAATATCGGATCTGAACAATACTTTATTGCTTAGCAACTCTCTGGCCGAAACACCTCCGATACTCAGTCCAAGCGCAGCAAAGATGGCGATCATATAGGCGAAGGGTTTTTTGGGACTAACCGGGTCAGTGGAAGATACGGCTCCGTCTACAACCTTTAAATCAGCGGTGGTAGATGATATGCTCATGGCAGTTTGCTCCCGTTTTTCAAGCAAGAAGCTATATACGCTGCTTTTTACTGTATGTTGCCGACTGATTTCAGTTAGCTCTCTTTCTCTTTGCGGTAGTGAATTCAATACAGAGTTGTAACTGCTGTTGGTTGATGCAAGATTATTTTTACTAACCAGCAAATTCGCCCTTTGACTGCGAACGTTTTCGAGTATACGTGGACGTAACTCTCCGATTTCGTTTAATACTGGCTCTATCAGTGGATTTTTTCCTCCGGTGGTAGTTCGTAATTTTTGATATTCTATTTCTGCCTGGTATAACTTTTCCATCAATTGGTTAAGAGTGGGGTCGGTTAAACCAAGAGAGGAAGGTATAATGGCAGGCCCATTTTCCTGTGAATTTGAATTCAGATAGTGTTCTACCTGGTCCAACACTGCCAACTGTATGTTTACTTCGCTCAGTTTACGGTCATTATCTCCGACACTTTCCAAAAAATGTTTTCCTTGTTCGCCAAGGTCTACCACTCCTTTATCAGACCTGTATTTTTGAATGTGGCCTTCAATGGAGTCCAACTCCTTTTCTATTGTCTTCAACCGGTTGTCAATGAAAGAAAGAGTGTTGATGGCCAGTATGTTTTTATCGTCGATTGATGATTGGTTATAGGCGGCGATCAGTTCATTCAGTACATCTTCGGCCCGTGCGGGTACTTGGTCTCTAAGGCTTAAGTTAACCACTGTAGAAAGTTTTCCGGCAGATTCTACTTTTAAATTTGCAAGAATAGATGAAGTTACTTGCTGCGGATTGTATAGCTGGAAAAAAAGCAGCCTTGTTTCTTTGTTAGTTAATGCGGAATTGGGTTCAAATTTTAATTCCCCGTATGGAGTGGTTACCCACCTGTTGAGTGGATAAGCTTTATTGTTTATAATAATGCTATCGCTTTTTTTTAGAGAAAAATAAACTTTATCTGCTTCAACCAATGCTTCGGGGTTAATCGCATGGATGATAACAGGTGAAGTTGTGTAGGCAGGAACGGCCTTCGGATTTTTTTCCTCGAAAACCTGCGCATATAAATGAAGTTTGTTAACTACTTCGTTGATAAGCTTTCTTGAACGGAGTACTTCGGTTTCATTTTCTACAATTTTTTTTCCAAAAGGAATGTTTAGTGCCTCCATCATGTCAGATTCATCAGCCCCCTTTTTTTCATCTTTAATAAGTACAGTGGCATCTGCTTCATACATTGGTGTGGCATACCTTAGGTAGAGCCAGGCCCCTGAAAGACAAAGAAGCATCAGCAAAATAAACAAGGGCCAATACGGCAAAAAACGGAACATGAGGGAAGAAACCAGATTGGTTTCTTTTGTTTCGGGGTTTTTTTTGTTTATCTGCATAATTATCTGGTTAAGTGTAAGCGATCAATAATAAGAACACCAAGTGAAAGCCCGCTGAGCACAACTGGTAGCCAGGTTCGGGTATTGCTTGCACCTGATATTTTAGAAGTATTGGGTTCTACATAAACTATGTCATTTGATTTGAGATAGTAGTAAGGTGAGGTAAGTAATTCTCCGGAATTCAGGTTCAGCCTTCTCAGCACTCTTTTTCCCTGTTCATCCCTGATTAGCATGACATTGTTTCTTTTGGCATAAATCGTCATGTCGCCTGCCATGCCTAAAGCTTCGAAAAGAGTTATTTTTTCGTCAGGCACATTAATAACTCCAGGTTTGGCAACTTCACCTAACACGGTTACTTTATAATTGAGATAGCGGATATTCACAACCGGGTCGAGCAGATACTGATTCTGAACAAGTGCCTTGGCGATATTTTCTTTAAGTTGTTTTTTCGTTAGTCCTTCAGACTTTAATTTTCCTAACAAAGGAAAATCAATATACCCTTGTTGATCTACCAGGTAGCCGGGTGCCTGTGTAGTAACGTAACCCAAAAGCTGAGTGGAGGTAGTGTTGGAAACATTAAAAACTTGCGTTGCTGTAGGATTCGGACTCGTTACCGTTATACTTAAGAGATCGTTTTTTTGTATCACGGGTTCCAGATCATCAACAAGCTGGGTTAAGTCGGTTTGGGCAACATTGTCCAGATAAATAGCTTTTCGTGTATTCACACAAGAAGCTACAGTACATGCCAACAGGAGAACTGATAGCTTAAAGGGCATAATAAACTTTACCATGGTGTATGTTTTACGTTATTAGAATAGATGGAACATTTGGGGTTCGTTACTAACAAAGCTTACTTAGATTGGTAGATGTTGACCACGTATCCGTTTTACTCATTCCCCCGTATCGGTTCGTTACTGGATTCAGATTTGGTTGGGCGTAGCTTTTAATGACAGAGAAACATTATAATAATCTTCTTGTTTCTGCGATAAACGCTTACATATTGAAAAGCCAGTACAACTTTATTATTGCTTGCCACTTTATAACCTCATCGGTTTGCTTTTATGATGCTTAACTTATCAACTTCAGCATAGAGCGCCATTTTTAGAGAAGGAATTAGAAGTTTGACGGTTTTGTTCTTAATTTCTACTATTTTCCCTTTATAAGAAAGCAGTGGGCCATCTGAAATCATTACTTCATCGTCAAGACGTAAATCTGCTTTTTCTACGTGTATGTTTATATGTTCTTGTAAAAATTGTTGGATGAGATGGATTTCTTCGTCCTTAATAACAGCAGGTTTTCCTAACCAACTAACAAAGTTGATTACACCATTCGTTTGTAAAACTTTTAATTGACTCTTTGGGTCAATACGAACAAAAACATACATAGTAAACAAAGGTTCAAGAACCAGTTTCTTTCTGTCGTGCCATTGTCGTAATACTCTATTTAGGGGGCAGTAATTGACGATGCCTTTTTGTGTTAACCGCTCTGCCACTCTTTTTTCCCACCGGGGACGGGTATACACGGCGTACCAATTTAATTGGGACATTAGTTCTGCAGTTTGTTAGTTTAAATGAAGCTCCGCTGATCTCAATAACAGTATTGTTTTTTGAGCGGGCAGCAGACACGTTAGACGCATTCCATTCCGGAGTACATCATGCTGCTGGTTTATTTGATAAGATTGCAGTAGTTAGCACTTACACAAGCTTCCTGGTTTAAAAAGGAGTTTCTTGCATACTTGCTTTGTTACAGGCTTAACATTAGAATAATCGCGGTTCTGGCTTTTGGAGGCCCCATTTAATGAGGACTTTCAAATTGCCTTTACAAAAAGGTTGGTAGATAGGGAGGATTTTTATTAATCGAATTTAGAAAGTTTTTTGTTATGTACAATAAAATTATAAAAAAAATTTAAACTGTTAAGCTCGCTCTATCAATTAGAACGGTGTTTTTGGAAGTCATTGGAATCATATGGACATCGGGTAGATTGAAGGTTTTTGTCAGGGCTTTACGCCTTCAGAATATACTATAAACCGCCTAGGGCAAATGGCCGTTTTTCAAATTGGCACCATGGTTTTAGAGTACTCTGTCTGCGCTTTTCGGTTGCATATCTGCGTTGTATATGGTAGTATACGATTCGTTAACTTATGTTTGCCGGCACCCTTTGAAAGTTACAAAAATTTCTTTGTTAAAACATTTGCTGTTTTCACGACTTGCGGCAGTAATCAGGGCTTATATGTGGATGGAGTATTAGAGTAGAGAGGTCTGGGGCGCAGTAACATTTCAGAGTAGTAATACCGAACTAAAACAAGTATCAAACTCTCCAAAGAAATTACACTTGCAAAAGCAGTTCGTCAGAGGAGAACTTCAATTGGATTTCTTAACCGGAAATTTCAATTTATTTATTGGTAGAAAGATTCATGGTTCATTTATCAAAAAAAACCGTAGAATTGTAAACCCATTCAGTGGATTAAAAAAAAATCCACTGTAGAAACAGCGGACGCTAACGATTGCTTGCTATATGAATAGAGATTCTTAAGTCTGTGTTGAAAGGGTGCTACGATTTGCTTCTTGCTTCACGATTGCTTGCTTTTAATCGATTGCACTGCTAAGGTAAAGCTCCGTATTGCCGTATTCTAATCAAGTTTTTAAGAGTTTCACGATCTCAAAAGAATTTGGATCTCCATGAAACGCCCTGTAGTACTGCATTTCATAAGATTTTATTCCTAACGTCCAAACAAATTTGCTGTTATTTGGGCCCCAAAAATTAGAAGGTATAATGTGATTTTTAACAGGAAGGTTCCGGGACAAATTATCATCTTTCACTTAGGAAATCGTTAGTTGGTTGATTAGAATTCTTCGGATTTCCCGGCCATTAATATCGACTTCTGTTTCTAAACAAAAGGATTCTCGCCAAATTAACCTGTTGTGAACCTTTAGTCGCAATCCGCTTAGTGGTCCTTTCTTTTCACTATCAAGAACCAATCATGTTCGAGCGGCAGGTATCCATACTCATAGCAGAAGAAATAAACGTTTCCTTTTTGATTAATATAGTTATGAGTGAAGTATTTAAAATTAAAACCCTGGTTCAGAAATTTATCTTTCGGTTGCTTTATCATGTTTTCCTCTCCAAGCATGGCTTCCAGAATACGTCTATTCTTGATTAGGGTATTGTTGATATTTCGAACTGCAGGACTGTTTGCTGATTTTAATTGGTTATTGTAAGCATTACGGCAATAGTCGTTGCAGAACTTTTTATCTGCTCTTCCATTTAATGTTTTATCGCAGTAAAGACACTTTCTGACAGCAGTAGCCCGGAGCATGAAGGTTTTCTTTCTTACAAGTTAATCAATAATTTATCCGTGTACAAACGACTACAAACGGTTATATCCGAAAGCATACGACTAAAAACCGACTGCGGCCTTTTGGTGAGTACATCTTTGTCCTGTCAATCGCTGACAACGGTTGATTGAAATAACAAAATTCTAAACACGTAAAAATTAAAGCTATGTACGCACTTAAAAACAAAGTTCAGTTGATCGGTAATCTTGGTCAGAATCCTGAGATCAAGACATTAGACGGTGGAAAGAAAATGGCAAAGTTCAGCCTCGCTACCAGTGAAGTATATCGCAATGCACATGGAGAAAAAGTAAAGGAAACCCAATGGCACAATATAGTGGCCTGGGGCAAGGTTGCAGAAATTGTAGAAAAGTATCTAACCAAAGGTTCTGAAGTTGCAGTTGAGGGTAAGCTCACTAATCGCACATACAATGATAAAGAAGGAAACAAAAAATATTTCACAGAGATACAGGTAAATGAACTGCTCATGCTGGGTGAGAAATCTTCTAAGTAGCGTTCATGCTTTTTCTATTCGGCTGGCGGTGTGTTTCATCGCCAGTACTTTTCTGCATTCAATTATAAGTCGTAAACTTCAAAGCGCTTTCGAATTTGCTGAAGGGAAAGGGTTTAAAATCCTCTTAATTAAATCTTTCAAAACAGTGCTGCGCTGTTATTTGAGCTATTTTTATGTACACAGAACACATGCAAAAAATCGACTCATCCAATACATTATTTACTCTTGCTTCTGACCTCGTCAATCACACATCCAAAAATATTTTTTTGACAGGAAGAGCAGGAACCGGAAAAACAACTTTTCTGAAATACATCAGGGAAAACTGTCCTAAGCAGATGGCTGTTGTGGCACCAACCGGTGTTGCTGCTATTAATGCCGGAGGTGTAACTATACACTCTTTTTTTCAACTTCCATTTTCACCTTTTATTCCTGAAGCCAAAGGTTTCATCGGGCGCAATGAAGAAACCACAAACAAGCACACCTTGCTTGGTCGGTTACGGTTGAATACGGAAAGAAGAAAAATTATGCAGGAGTTGGAATTGCTGGTCATTGATGAAATCAGTATGGTTCGTTGCGATGTTCTTGATGCAATTGATCTGGTGCTGCGTCATGTCCGTTTTCGGCATTCAGAAAGATTTGGAGGAGTGCAGGTACTGTTTATTGGTGATATGTTTCAATTGCCGCCGGTGGTTAAGGAACAGGAATGGACTTTACTAAGAGATTATTACAAAAGTCCTTACTTCTTCGACAGTCATGTGATGAAAGAAGACCCTCCCGTGTATATTGAATTCACAAAGATCTATCGTCAAACGGAAGAGAAATTTATTAATCTGTTGAACAAGGTCCGCAACAACGAAATGGACGAAGAGCATTTTTATGCTTTGCACAACCGCTATCAACCTGATTTCTTTGGAGGAAGTTCAGATGGTTATATTCTTTTGACGACTCATAATGAGAAGGCGAGGCAGATTAATAATGAGGAAATGTCAAAGCTTCCTGGAAAAATATTTACATACAAAGCTGAGGTCGTAAATGATTTTCCTGCAACAGCTTTTCCTGCTGATGAATTACTGCAGTTGAAAGTGGGCGCCCAGGTCATGTTTATTAAAAATGATACTGAAAAAGCCAGGCGATACTTCAATGGTAAGATCGGTGTAATAACAGAATTAGAGAACGATAAAATATTGGTTCAATGCAAAGATGAACCTGCTGTTATTGAGGTTTCGAAGGAAACATGGGAGAATATTCGTTACACGTTTGACAAATCAACAAGGCAGTTGAATGAAGATGTTCTAGGTTCTTTTAGTCAATATCCTTTGCGTTTGGCCTGGGCCATTACCATTCATAAAAGCCAGGGATTAACTTTTGAAAAGGCAGTGATTGATGCAGGTAAAGCCTTTGCGCCGGGACAAGTGTATGTGGCATTAAGCCGCTGTACTAATCTGGAAGGAATGGTTTTACACAGCAGGATTAATCCGGGTTCTTTATATGCCGATAATAGAATTGTTCAATTCACTAAAAATATTTTGCCTGTTGAAGAACTTCAACAGGAACTGGTCGCGGCAAAAAAAGCTTACCAGGAAAAAGTGCTTTCATCTTTGTTTGATTTCAGAAAGCAAGTAAATGGAGTAAAAGAGTTGCAGGCTTATTTGCTGAAGCATTCCACTTCGTTCAATTTAGAAGTGCTTACCTGGGCAGATGATTTGCTGAACAAATTTGTAGCGCTTCAAACCACGGCAGAAAAATTCCAGGTGCAGCTTAAGAGACTGTTTGAACTTACTGAAAAAACAGAAGAGAATACTACACTGCAGGAGCGGTTGAAGACGGCTGCGAATTGGTTTTCCACTGAAATAAAACCTATTGTTGAACATATTTTGCAATCGCCGGCTATTACAGATAGTACGATTCATGCGAAAGAGTATAATGAGTTATTACGAGAAACATATGTTCAATCGGCGTTGCAAAATTTTATGCTGCAGGGGTTTAGTGGAAAATTCAACATGGAAAACTTCCACCATCGAAAGAAAAGTTTTGTTGCCCCTTCTTTTGGTGTGAACGCTTATGCAGGTGCTTCAGAAAAGAAAGTTGAGTTGGCACATCCTGCTTTATATTATCAATTGAAAAAGCTGAGGGATTCTATTTGTTCAAAAAAGAATCTTCCTATTTATTTTGTTGCAAGTAGCAATACGCTTGAAGAGATGTCCACCTATCTTCCTCAAACGCTGGAAGAATTGGAGCAAATCAGTGGTTTTGGAAAATCTAAGATTGAAACATATGGGGATGAGTTTCTTTCTATTATTACGGCTTATTCTCTTGAGAATAATTTGACATCAAATATTTCTGAAAAGGTTCCCAAACGAAAACGAAAGGAAGCAAAGGAACCTAAGGTGGATACAAAGGCTGAAACCTTTCGTTTATACAAACTGGGGAAAGGTGTGATCGAAATAGCAAAGGAAAGAAACCTCACTGCTCAAACAATCGAAGGTCATTTAGCCCATTATGTTCAAAACGGTTCCATCAAAATTGAAGAGCTGGTCAGCCGTGAAAAGCTGGTTTTAATCGAATCAGAAATCAAAAATTTTAATGGTGGCTCCATCGCACCAATCAAAGAAAAGCTTGGCAATAGAGCCAGTTGGGGAGAAATCCGCTTAGTAATGGCATGGGCGGAGTATCAAAACTCATCGCCCCATGTAGACCATTAATATTTGCACATCACTTGGATTGATTCCGGAAATTCGACTGGCTTGGCCTAAAGTTCTTGGTTTTACGCGGTTCAATTTTTCTCTGGCTTCAGCCCCCAGTGATATAATTCGTTGATAATCAAACTGTTCTGGAATTTCTAGGTCTTCTAACTGCCTCATTCTGGCAACCAAATCTTTTTCTTTGTCAATGTAGACCTGGTATTTCACCTGGATTTCTGCCTGTTCAATGGATTCCGGCTCGAAGCCAGATAAGCTGTTATTTAATTTGGGAACATGAGCGATCAGGTCCTGCAGAGAAATGTTTGGCCGCAATAATATCCTTTCGGCTTTTTGTTTTTCAGTAATTGATGCACTTCCAACCTTCTCGAAAAAGGTATTGATTTCTGATGGTTCGATGGTTACCGTAGACAGATAGGTTTTGATCTCTTCAACCTCTTTTTTCTTTTGAAATACTTTATCCATTCTTTCCTGGCTGGCAAGACCAAGACGGTAACTAAGTTCTGTAAGCCGCAAGTCTGCATTATCCTGTCTCAAAAGCGTTCTGAACTCTGCTCTTGAAGTAAACATTCGGTAGGGCTCTTGTGTGCCTTTGCTGATCAGGTCATCAATGAGAACCCCGATGTAGGCTTCGCTTCTTTTTAGAATAAGGGGAGCTTCATTTCTGGTTTTCAGATGTGCATTTATACCCGCCATCAATCCCTGGCAAGCTGCTTCCTCGTATCCGGTCGTTCCATTGATTTGCCCTGCAAAGAATAGATTCTCAATGTGCTTGGTTTCAAGACTGTAGTTTAATTGTGTTGGTGGGAAATAATCATACTCGATGGCATATCCTGGCCGGAAAAACTTAACCTTTTCAAATCCCGGCACCTTTTTCAAAGCTTCATATTGCACTTCTTCAGGTAAAGAAGTAGAAAACCCGTTTACATAAACCTCTACCGTATTCCAGCCTTCAGGTTCTACAAATAATTGATGTCTTTCCTTTTCAGCGAAGCGGTTGATCTTATCTTCTATGCTTGGACAATACCTTGGCCCTACTCCTTCTATTCTTCCTGTAAACATTGGGCTGCGGTCAAAGCCGGTTTTTAGTAAGTCATGCACCTCTGAGTTTGTATAAGTTATCCAACAACTTCTTTGAGTTTGGGGCTTTTCGGAGTTTAGGTAGGAAAAGCCTCTGATTTCCTCATCACCCTTCTGTTCCTCCATTTTAGAATAATCGAGAGAACGTCCGTCAACTCTGGGTGGCGTTCCTGTTTTAAGGCGGTCACTTTCAAAACCCAAAGAAACCAGCTGCTCTGTAAGACCCTCGGAAGCCTTTTCAGCTACCCTGCCCCCTCCTAATCTCTTTTCACCGATATGGATCACGCCGTTTAAGAAGGTTCCGTTAGTTAATACAACTGCTTTTGCCTTGATTTCATGCCCAAGGCCTGTAACCACCCCGACAGCCCTGCCATTTTCCACTAAAATCTGCCGTACCATATCCTGATAGAATTCTACCCGCTCCGTCTCCTCTAACATTTGCCTCCATTTCAGAGAAAACAATATCCGATCATTCTGAGACCTGGGACTCCACATGGCTGGCCCTTTGGACCGGTTCAGCATTCTAAACTGGATCATGGAAGCGTCAGATACAATTCCTGAATAACCGCCTAAGGCATCGATTTCTCTTACGATTTGACCCTTAGCAATTCCTCCCATGGCAGGGTTGCAACTCATTTGGGCAATGGTTTGCATATTCATCGTAATGAGGAGCGTTTTGGATCCCATATTGGCTGCGGCGGCGGCAGCTTCACAACCAGCATGGCCGGCACCAACAACTATAACGTCGTATTCTTGAAACATAGCTGACAAAATTATTTCAATGTTCCACGGGAAACATGTTAATGTTGGTTTTTACTTTATTCCACGTGGAACATAAAGGCTCAGGTAAAAGTTCTCTTTACTTCTCATCTGGAGCTCATCCTTTTTTGATTTGTCTTTATATCCACACAAATGGAGGGCACCATGAAATATTACCCTGTAGAGCTCATTAAGAAAGGAGGTATTATACAATTTTGCATTCTCTCTTACCCTTTCCACACTGATATAGATATCTGAGAGGATGAGCTGTGGCGGCCAGGAATATTGGAAGGTGATAATGTCTGTGTAGGTTTTATGTTTTAGGTAGGTGTTATTCAGGTTAAAGAGATAATCGTCAGAACAAAAAATATAGTTGATCTCTTCCGGGGCACATCCTTCCATCTTGAAAATTTGAAGAATGAATTTTTTGAGATCCGTACGACGAGGCAGATAAAAACTTTGATCTGTGTAATGGAAGTGAATACTTTTTGTAATCTGCTCAGACATATTTCAAAAATCGTAAACCTCGTATAAACCCTTGCAATAGTTTTGAGTTTTAAATCATTATGCGTCTATCTGAATTAAAAGCAGGGGAACGAGCTATCATTACTGAATTTGAAAGCTCGGAATTAGAACTCAAATTGATGGAAATGGGCTGTTTACCCGGAGAAGAAATTGTGGTTGAGCAAATAGCTCCCCTTGGAGATCCTATTTCTGTCAGAATCTCTGGTTATTCTCTTAGTCTAAGAAAAAACGAGGCCAAGCAAATTTTGGTTTCTAAGTAATAAATTGATAATCAATTAATTAGGTGAAAGTCGGACTTTATTTTGGTTCTTTTAACCCTATACATATTGGGCATTTAATAATAGCAAACCATATTTTAAATGAGTCAGCTATTGAAAAAATGTGGTTTATTGTTTCTCCCTTAAATCCATTTAAGGATACGCAAAGCCTGATGAATGAATATGATCGGCTCCATCTGGTTAATAAGGCTATAGAGGAAGATCCAAGACTAAAAGCAAGCGATATCGAATTCTCACTCCCCAAGCCCTCATATACTGTTCATACACTTGCTTACTTAAAGGAAAAATATCCTGACCATTCTTTTTCCATCATTATGGGAAGCGACGGCTTTCAAAATATTGGTAAATGGAAAAATGCAGAGGTAATTATAGAAAATTATCCGATCATCATTTACAAGCGTCCCGGTTTTGAAGTGGACAATAAGTTAAATGCAAGAATTACTGTCATGAACGCCCCCCTGCTTGAAATTTCGTCTACCCATATACGTGAATTAATCAAAAAGGGGAAATCCATTAAGTACCTGGTGCCATCAAGTATTGAGAAAGAAATTTTATCAAGCAGCTTCTTTAGAAAGGCTCATAAAAAATAACCGAGTGCAAGGCTGGCTGCAACAATAATCGGAGATGCAATTTTTGTGAACTGGAGCAATAAGAAAGTAATTACAATAACAGCAATATTAATCAGGCTGGAAGACGTACCATCAATTAACGAGATATCCTTCATAATATAAAGTGTCGAAGCAATCATAATCCCTACAACTGCAGCATTAATACCTTCAAGAGACCGGTACACTGCCGCATACTTTTTTAGATTATTCCAAATAGGGAAAAAGAATAAGACCAACAACGCACTGGGTAGAAAAATAGCAATGGAACCTATAATGCAACCAACGATCTGCATTTCTGTTCCCATTCCTCTCAAAGAATTGCCCCCCGCGAAAGAAGCAATTGAGAAAACCGGTCCTGGCATTGCTCTTACAATCCCCATTGCTGTTGTCATATCATCTTTATCGATCTCAAGCATGTTCTTAGCAACTTCAGGTCTTTTCTTTCTTACAATCTCGGGGCGGACAGAAAACTGCTCATACATCATTGGCATCAATACCTGTCCTCCTCCAAATACCAGGCTGCCCATCCGATAAGTGTTCTCGAACAAATTAATTGGCTTCCTGTTGGGCCAGTCATTTTTTCTCGCTGCTTCACTCAAAATTCCTGCAGCAATAAAAATGATGGCAAACAACCAGATATTCCACCACTTGATTTTTCTTGGTTTTGTTTCGTGTTGAGGAATTCTTTTGTGACTCAGATTTGTTGCAAATCCTCCCAGAACTATTAACAGAGGAAAAATCCAAGGAGTTTTAAAAAAAACGTAGGTAGCAATAATGCAGGCTAACATGATGATCCAGGTAATGGTGTTTCTGATAGAAACGCCAAATGCCATTACAGAAGCATAGACCAAAAATCCCACAGCCAAAGAAGGTATGAACTTGAAAATATCTGTATGCAAAGATTTTTGATCGATGTAATGCAACAAAAAAGAGAAAGCACCCATGAGTATGCAGGCCGGCGCAATCCAAATCAACAAGGTCATTACGGCAAGAGGTACTCCTCCTCTTTTATAGCCGATCAACGTTACAGTTTGCGTTGACGAAGCACCAGGAAGTAAGTTGCAAAATGCATTATATTCAAGTAATTCTTCCTTTGTAACATCATGCCTTTTGCCGGCAAATATTTTCATCATCATTGCCAGATGAGCCTGCGGACCGCCAACTGCAGTAAGGCTGTACAAAAAAACATTCTTTAAAAAAGGAACGTGGCGAAGCATCATCATGGCGGGATAAATTTATAGAATTCATGCCATGAAGAATAGTAATGCTAAAAAGAAACAATCGGAAGTGTTGACTTCTTATTAAAAGACAACCATCTCCCCAAGCTTGTTAGCTGAACAAATATTCTACATCTTCCCTTGTAAGTGCCTTCACAAACGTGGCATCATCTGAAATTAATTCTTTTGCGAGCAAACGTTTCTTTTCCTGCAACTGCATGATCTTATCTTCAATGGTATCCTTACAGATCATGCGATAAGCAAAAATATTTTTGGTTTGGCCAATACGGTGCGTACGATCAATAGCTTGTTGCTCAACCGCAGGATTCCACCAGGGATCTACAATGTAAACATAATCCGCTGCAGTTAAGTTCAAACCAACACCACCAGCTTTGAGTGAAATTAAAAACACTCTCGTCTCATCATCATTCTGAAATGCCTGAATTGCTTTTTCACGATCTGGCGCAGAGGTGCTCCCATCAAAATACTGAAACTTAACACCAAGCTCAGTGAGTTTTTCCCTGATCAACGCCAGCATTCCAAGAAACTGTGAAAAGATAAGCGCTTTGTGGTTGCCAATATTTTCTGTAATCTCTCTTCCCAATTCCTCCAACTTGATGGAATGGTTTGGGAATTTATCTTCTTCATTTAAAATGGCCGGTGAATCACAAATCTGGCGGAGCTTCATTAAGCCTTGCAAAATCGTAAGCTGCGATTTTTGAATTCCCTGCTCTTCTATCGTTCCCATGATTTTTGAACGATAATCGTTCCTGTACGCATCATAAATTCTTCTTTGCTCATCTTCCATTTCGCAGAACAAAACTGTTTCAATTTTTTCAGGAAGATCTTTTGCAACCTGTTCTTTAGTCCTTCTTAAAATAAAAGGATACAATATTTTCTTGAGATGATCTTTCTGTTCGGGTTCTCCAAACTTGTCGATAGGCACGGCAAATTCCTGCCTGAAGAATTCAACAGAACCTAACATGCCCGGATTCAAAAAATTCATCTGTGCATAAATATCAAACGTATTGTTTTGAAGCGGTGTACCGCTCATGCACAAACGATGTTTTGTATTCAACAGCGATGCCGCTTTAGTAACCTTGCTCGACGGATTTTTAATAGCCTGCGATTCATCCAGTATCACATAGTCCAATGGCATTTGAACAAAAGTTTTGATATCGCTTCGCAAAGTGCCATAAGTCGTTATGATGATATGGTGTTTGTTTAATTCATTCACATCACGGCTTCGCAAAGGACCATGATGAATATAATATTCCATTGAAGGCGTAAACTTCTTGATCTCGTTTTCCCAGTTATAGATCAATGTTGTTGGGCAAACAACCAAGGCCTTCATATTACCATCATGCGCTTCATAATAATGTTGAAGGAACGAAAGTGCCTGCACTGTTTTACCCAAACCCATATCGTCAGCTAAAATTCCGCCCCATCCTACTTCATGTAAATAATTCAGCCACTGGTAACCACCCACCTGGTATGGACGTAATATGTGTGCAAGATTTTCCGGAGGATCAATTTCTTTTATCTTATCAAAATCACGGATGCGCTCATATTTTTCTTCCAGCTGAATGGTTAATTCTTCGGCATTGCGGTTTTCATACAATTCGTCAATTACACTTAAATGATAGCGGGAAAGTTTGAGCTTGTCTGTTCTTCCTTCGCCAACACGAAACAGCAATGCATATTTCTTCAGCCATTCTTCAGGAAGAATGCCAAGCGTTCCGTCATTTAACTGAACAAATTGTTGTTTGTTATTGAGAGCTTTTTTAATCTCTGCAACGCTTACTTTCTGATCACCAAAAACCACATCCACTCTTGCATCAAACCAGTCGGTGTGGCTGCTGATGTAAATATGTGTTGTTGGTTTGGCAGTATTGAAACGGAAGTTCTTCAAAGACTCAAAACCATATACAGGAGTCTTTGCTTCGTTCATGGCATCTACAAATAAAAAAAACCAGTTGTTCTTTAAAACTTCTGCTCCTTTTAAAGCCAGGGCAGCACCGTCATCGAAGGAAATAAAATTGGAATGAAGCGTTCTTAATTTTTCAATGAATTCAGATTCTATTTCCCTGTTACGATGAACAATGATCACTTTGTTGCCATTTGGAATGATCACTTCATCTTTATCCTTTGCTTTTGTATCAAATCCTTTGTAACTGAATATAGGCTGAAATACAAGGTATTCTCCTTTTTCATGAAGGAATACTTTTACTTCGGGCTCGCCATCTTTTATTTCAGAAATTAAATTCTTGTCAAAATCAACTTTGTACTCTTTAGTCAGGGGCATTACCATTTTCATCATGGTTTGTGCCCATTCTTCATCCTTGAACTTAAGAATACCGGCAGGTAAAAATTGTTCCGCAGTTTCAATTGCTTCTGTATTGATCCAGGTATAGATTTGGTGATTGTACAAAAACAACAATGGGGAATTCACCTCATTTTCATTAAGGGAATGCACAACACCATCCGGCTTCACCAAACATTCTACTTCAAATTTATTCCCTGCTGTGCCTACGTAAAACTGAGGCACCAAGAATTGTTTGCTGACTTCTACCCGCTGAAGATGATTTGTTTTAAACGATTTCCCCTTCGGTAAAATATAAACCGGTGATTCTGTAAAATCGGCTAACAATTTTTTGATCTTGGGAAATAAATATTCCACAATTAACCGCTTTGTTTCTCCGGGTAATTCATCATCTTCATGATGAATGATGTTTTCCCAAATGCCTGAGAACGGCGAGTTGCGGCTTACGTATTTATTGATCTCTGCATCCTGCAACTTTCGAACAAGAGTTAAAACATTTTTATCCTCGTCGCTATAGTCATCGGCGTTAATGTATTTACCTAGTTCAAGCTTTTCAACCGTTCCGGCAAAATTGTCTTCTTCGTCCATTTCACCGCCTATAAGGTCAATGCTAAAAAAAGGATAGCCAGATTTATTGAAATTAAAAACAACGCCTAATCTTTTTGAAATAATATGTTCCCTGGGTGCAGGCTCTTCTATTTCAACAGTGGTAACTTTTTCCAATGCAGGTTTTGCTAAGGGCAAGGGTGAAGCCACTCTTTTTATCGACGGATCTAATACCCGCAAATAAGGTTTACCATCCTTATAATTGAATTCAAATTTTCCGGAAAGGTCATCAGCTAGTGAATAACCATACGCCTCAAGCAGTTTATTTTTTTCTTTATCCCAATTGCGAATGGTTTCAAAATAATGCGGCCCTTTTGTATAAAGTAAATGGAGAAAGACAATCACTTTTGGCAAAGACAACAAATGTTCTGTATCCTGGTAATTGCTGCTCGTATCAAAATTCCGTTCTTCATTGCGACGAATGATGACAAAAAAATCTTCACCATCAATGGTAACCGTTGCTT
>JAGIAB010000069.1:4285-11144 GCA_017745135.1 Flavisolibacter sp. | reverse complement strand
CTTTATTGATCACAACAATGGTTTTACTCCTGTTTACTCCGGCAAGGTGCTGAATAGCGCCGCTAATGCCGATAGCGATATAAAGATTCGGTGCAATAGCTATACCGGTTTGTCCTACGTGCTCATTATGCGGACGCCAGTGTGCATCCGCAACAGGACGGCTGCAAGCCAATGCTGCACCTAAAGTATCCGCCAGTTCCTCTACCATTCCCCAGTTTTCGGGTCCTTTCAAGCCACGTCCTGCACTAACTACAACATCAGCCTCAGTCAATGCAACCTTGCCTGATGTTTTGGTGCTGCCCGTTACTTTCAGTTTTGGAGCATCTACTGTTGCAGTAAAAGGAACGACTTCGGCGGTTCCTTCACCTTCAGTGATGGTAAATGCATTTACATTTAACGAGATCACTTTTATATCAGAACTGATAGAAACATTGGCAAATGCTTTTCCTGAAAAAACATTTTTACGAATGGTAAATCCATTTGAAGTATCAGGAAGGGCAGTAGCACCTGCCACCAAACCCGCTTTCAGTCGAACAGCTACTCTTGGCGCCAATGCTTTTCCGCTTGAATTGTTGGAAAACACAATAACCTTGGCGCCGGTTTGCTCTGCCACCTGCGCAATCACCTTTGCCTGCACCTGCGAATCAAATGCATGCAAATTATCGTTCTGCACATGATGTACTTTTTTAGCACCGTGTTTTCCTAATGCTGCAAGGTCTTCACTTACGTTGCCTAAAACAACTGCTTCGGCAACATTGCCTATTTGTTCAGCAATTTTAGCTCCGTAGCTAATGGCTTCGTGTGAAGCCTTCTTAATATGTCCTTCGTCCGTATGGTCAACAAAAATTAAAACGCTCATGTTTTTAATTTGAGATTTGAAATTTGATATTTGAGATTAGTTGTCTTCAATGAAGACACTACCAAAATGCTCAATATTGTTTTGAACGATGAAGTGAGTGACACAACAGAAGCTGATAGTAGTAATGCTGTCCACTACATCATCATCATTCGTATTTAAAGAACTCTTCTAAAAAACAAAAAGTCTCTTCGACCTAAGTCTCCCCTTTAGGGGGACAGGGGGCCTAAATTGCCCTCGCCTCCTCATGCAACAACTTTACCAATCCTTCAACATTGTCCGCTGCCACCAGCTTCACGCCTGCTTTTGCAGGAGGTAAGCCAAACTCAGTGAATTGTGTGAGCGGTTCAATAGCTGCCGGCTCCACAACTTTTAATGGCTTGGTGCGTGCAGCCATAATGCCACGCATGTTTGGGATCCTTGCTTCGGCAACACCTTTTTGTGTACTCACCACAACGGGCAGCGAAACTTCAACTGTTTCTTCACCGTCTTCAATTTCTCTTTTGATTGTGGCCGTAGTTCCGTTCAATTGAAAACTGGTTGCCTGGGCAATGTAAGGAAGGTCGAGCAGTTCAGCGATCATTCCGCCAACAGCGCCACCGTTGTAATCAATGGTTTCTTTACCTGTAAAGATGATATCGTAACCACCGCCTTTTGCTACTTCGGCAATTTGTGCAGCCACCCCGTAGCTTTCCAAAGGCTGTGTGTTAATGCGGATGGCTTCATCGCCGCCTAATGCCAACGCCTTGCGAATAATAGGTTCAGCGTCGGCGCCACCAACGGTTACCAAATGAATTACCGTTGAAGCATCGGCTTCTTTTAATTCAATGGCACGAACAAGGGAATACCATTCGTCGTAAGGATTCAATATCCATTGCACACCGGCTTCAGCGAATTTCGTGTTGTTATCAGTGAAGGTTATTTTTGCCGTGGTGTCTGGCGTTTTGCTGATGCACACAAGTATTTTCATTTGCGGTCTTTTAAGTTTACAATTCGGTTAATGAAATTGTGCGGCAAGCGTCACTCATTCATATAGCTAAATTAACGGTTAGTTGTTTATGCAACTATTAAAGTTTCACAAATATAAGGCCTAAATTATCAAAAGAAGTTGATGGACAGGATCGCCAAATTGAAGGAGTTTTTAGCTTCGAATCCGGACGACAGTTTTGTGCAGCATGCATTGGCGCTGGAGTATGTAAAGACCGGAGATGATGCAGAAGCAAGAAAGTTGTTTGAAAATATTTTAAACAGGGATGAAAATTATATAGGTAGCTATTACCACCTGGGTAAATTGCTGGAACGGAATAATGAAACAGAAACTGCGATTCAATGGTATGAAAGAGGAATGTTGAAAGCGAAAGAGAAGGGTGATATGCATGCGTATAATGAGTTGATGGCGGCATGGGAGGATTTAGACCCCCTGTCCCCCTAAAGGGGAGACTTAGGTCGGAAAGACTTTTGATTGGGATGAGTTGTTTATGAAAGTAGCTCTGTGTTATCTGTGCGTATGCGTGAAATAAGTTTTTATAAATCGATCGACATTGCTACTATTTGACTTTACTTGCAGAGTTTATCCTGAGTGCAACGAAGGACTCTATTCAAGGTTCGGTAATTCTTATCATCACTTTCGAGGGGTACTACTGGAACTTACAGTTTTTTAAATGAAGAAGTTTAATGAGTGTTTCCAATCAAAATATTTCTGAAAAGTTTACTGAGTTTTTTAAAGCCAGGAATTTGTTACAGGGAAAGTTTTTAGCTGCAGTGAGCGGGGGTATTGACTCTGTTGTATTGTGTGAATTGTGTAAACAAAGTGGGATTCCATTTGCAATTGCTCATTGCAATTTTGGATTGAGAGGAGAGGAGAGTGACAGAGATGAAAGCTTTGTAAGAAGTCTTGGTGCAAAATATGGTGTAGAAGTTTTTGTGAAAAAATTTGATACAGAAACTTACGCTAATGAAAAGAAGATCTCGATCCAGGAAGCAGCAAGAGATTTGAGATATCATTGGTTTGTTCAATTAAAGAAAGAAAATGGTTTTTCCTTCACCCTGCTTGCCCATCATGCTGATGATAATATTGAGACCCTGCTGATGAATTTTTTTAGGGGAACAGGTTTGCAGGGATTAACAGCCATGCCTGAAGAAAACATCGATGAGAAATTTTTCCTGCGTCCTTTGCTCGGTGTAAGAAGAAAAGAAATTCTTGAATTTGCAAAGCAAAACAATTTGGAATGGGTAGAAGATTCTTCCAATCTTTCTTCAAAATACACCCGCAATTTTTTCAGGAATGAATTATTGCCGGCAATTCAAAAAGTATTTCCGCAGGTTGAAGAAAATTTGCTGGATAATATCGACCGCTTCAAACAAATAAATGCGCTCTATCAAACTTCGGTGGATGAAGTAAAAAAGAAAGTGTGCGAACAACACGCATCTGAAGTCCGCATTCCTATTTTAAAACTGATGAAGTACCGCCACACTTCTTTGATTTATGAGATCATCAAAGATTATGGCTTTGGCGAAAAACAGGTGGATGAACTAATTAAGCTTGCCAATGCTGATTCTGGAAAATTTATCGGGAACGAAAAGTATCGAATCATTAAACATCGCAACTGGTTTATTATTGCACCGAGAGCAGAGATTGCAGAGACTATTGCAATTGAAGAAGGAATGGAGAATATTTGTTTCGGCGGTGGAAAGCTGGAACTGAAAACTATTTCCAAAGAAAAATTTCAACTCCAAAAAAAAGAGACTATTGCGCAACTGGATGCAAAGCATATTGAATATCCTTTGGTGTTGCGTAAATGGAAACAAGGTGATTATTTCTATCCTCTTGGCATGCGTAAAAAGAAAAAGCTTGCCCGTTTTTTTATTGACCAGAGATTGCCGAAGAACCAAAAGGAAAATATCTGGGTGCTAGAATCTAACAAAAAAATTGTCTGGATCGTTGGAATGCGGATTGATGACCGGTATAAAGTAACGGAATCAACCAAAGAAATTCTTAAGTTAACTGCTAATATCTCCCAAACTGTATAAAATCTTTCGGGTCGGTGTTTCGAATTTGATCAATAAATGCAGCCAGTACAGGATAGGTAGAAAATAACTGGGCGGCTACAATTGTAAATGCAATTCCATACAGTGCTCCATAAATATGTGCTGAGTGATTGATGTTTCCTCCTCCTTTTTTATCGAGATAATAGGAGATAAGCAGGTAAACAAAGCCAAAAAGAAAACCGGCAATATAAATCGGAATAAAAAAGAGACCAATGCCCGTTATCGGATCAAAGAGGATGCCTGCAAAAACTACCGCGGAAACTGCACCGGATGCGCCGAGACTACGATATTGATAATTGTCTTTATGCCTGAGATAGGTGGGTATTACGGAAACTGCCAAAGCAGTCACATACATGAGTAAGTATATTAGTTTACCTGTACCGTCGAAAATCTGTGAAAAATAGATTTCCAGGTTTCTGCCAAACAGGTAAAGAGCCAGCATATTAAAAATAAGATGTCCCCAATCTGCATGAATGAGTCCGCAGGTAATAAAACGGTACCATTGATTTCTTTTAGAAACCGCTGGCGGATAAAAAATTAAATCGTCAATTATTTTTTGATTATTAAACCCGCCGATGGAAACTAAAACCGTAATTATGATGATGATGGTGGTAATATCTAACTGCATAAGAATTACGCGAATTTAAGGCACGAATTACACGAATTGAGAATTCAAACGAATCCTCGTACAAAGTTTAACGAAAATAAGATTTGAGGCCGTGAAAGTAATTCGTGTAATTCGCACGCAATTCGTGTAATCCCTTTGCCCTACTTGTGATGATATTTTTCATTCTTCGATATGGTACAGGCCCTATATACCTGCTCTGCTAAAATTAGACGTACCAGTTGGTGTGGAAATGTTAATTGAGAAAGTGACCATTTTATTTGTGCTCTTTTTAAAACCGCAGCATCGAGTCCAAACGCACCGCCAATTAAAAACACAAGGTTCTTTGTACTTGCTGATGCTCTTTCCTGTAAGAATTCCGAAAGGCCTTCCGATGAAAATTGTTTTCCATGTTCATCCAGTGCTATTAAATAATCATCGGGCTTAAGCCATTGCAAGACTGTTTCGCCTTCTCTTTTTTTAAGATCCATTTCCGATAACATGCCTGCATTTTTGGGAACGGGAATGATCGTCCACTCTACAGGAAAGTATTTGGAGATGCGTTTTGTAAATTCAGCAATACCTTCTTTTACATAGCTGTCGTGTGCTTTACCAATAGACCAGAACCAGATTTTCATTCAATAACGGTTGGACACGAAATTAAATACTGTGTGTCATCCAGAACAATTGTCTTTTTATTTTGACATTAGTGCCTTTAATTCGTACTTAAATAGGTACGTATGCGAGTCGTGAATTATTCTGAATTTCGAAATAATTTGGCAGAGAATCTGAACGTGGTTAATGACGATGGTGATATTGTTGTTGTATCTAGGAGTAAGGGAAAAAATGTTGTAGTTATGTCGTTGGAAGAATACAATTCAATTCAGGAAACCCTTCATTTAACGAGTACTAAGGTGAATACAAAAAGATTAGAACAAGCTGTTGGGCAAATGAAAAAAGGAAAGTTCCAAAAACATAAACTGATTGAAAAATAATGGAGCTTGTTTGGCAGGATATTGCCTGGGAAGATTATTTATATTGGCAGGGACAGGATAAAAAAGTTCTCCATCGGATAAATGAATTAGAACTGGTCTCATAAATACCATTTAGCCGTTTTACTAATGTACTTACCGACAGTTTTAAACTTAAAATCAAGCAGGCTCTACAAAAGCGCAGATATTTATGAGACCACTTGTAGTCAAAGACACCTTACGTAATCCTTTCAAAGGAATTGGTAAACCTGAGCCACTGAAAGGAAAACTGGCAGGGTGCTGGAGCCGACGGATTACCGATGAACATCGTCTGGTGTATGCAGTAAAGGATAAAAGATTGCATATTCTTCAATTTCGTTTCCATTATGATAAGTAATAGCTTGCAACGTTTTTAAGTTTTTTACCATTAAAAAGATTAATAGAAAGTACGGTTGTTGTTTTCCGGAAACATAAATTCGTTGCAAACAATACTTCAGTAGCGCTTGATGTTCCTTTCTCAATAAGATCAAATAGCAGCGATAATCGCAACACCAGGTTCGGTATACTGGTTCCGGCTCTCGTGGTTTTTAATTTTGGAGCGGGAGCGAACGATAAACCCAACAAAAGTTTTCTCGGATTGACCGCCGGTGCCGGCTGGGCTTATTTTCACCAGCGTACACAATCGGAGGTGAACGAGTTGTCTGAATATAAAGAGTCTCTTTCATCAGCGGACCACTGATGCAGGCAGGCATCAGGATTCCATACCGCAAGCTGACTTTGTTCCGTTACAAAGACAGCAGGGCCTATGCAGTGAGTGCCATTAAATTCAATTACCTGATGAATTTGTCCAATGATCAAAAAACATAGGGTCATTGTCTTTGCTGATGGGACTTGGGTTTTAGTACCTCATAAAACGAATCTTGCAGTTCAGGCACATCTGTTCTCAATTCATACAGCATACGGTTTACTTCGCTATTTCCCGCCAATAGTTTTGATGTTCAAATATCATCAACATGATCTTTATGAACTTATCAAAACGTTTCCATTCTGTAGCAGGCGTCATCTTACTGGTAGCTGTTTTTTTAATTGCCTGCCGCAAACAAACTGTACATCCGGAAAATGAAAACAACAACAATGGCAATGCAGCCAAAGGCGACATTACGCAGGTAGGCGTTGCCGCGGGAGGAGAAGAACAGAAATCTATTGGTCCAAATGGAGGAAGTTTTACTACTTCCGATAATAAACTGACAATCGAATTTCCTGCCGGTGCTCTTTCAACCGAAACAATAATTCGCGTTCAACCGGTCAGCAATTTTTGCCCGGGTGCTGCAGGTAATGCTTACCGCATTTCTCCACACCTCACACTAAACAAACCTGCAA
>JAGIAB010000069.1:0-4275 GCA_017745135.1 Flavisolibacter sp. | reverse complement strand
GGCGGTTCATTACCTGTCTTGCTTGCAGTAGCTTATCAAAATGAACAACAGGTTTGGCAAACTGCTAAAATTGTTGAGAAGGATACGGCTAATAAAAAGATCACGGTTTCAACTACTCATTTCAGCGACTGGTCACTGTTTCGGTCACTGGAACTGGTGCCCGGGGAAGCAAGGTTGAATTTGGGTGAAAGCAGGAACCTGTTTGTGCGCCGTGTTATTCCGGTCTCAAGCCCTGATGAACTTGAGGCGCCTACTCCCGGAACTTTCCTAAGTGCACAGGAAGCTTCGAGTGAAATCCGGGATTGGAGATTGATTGGTGTCGGAACTTTAACTCCGCAAGGTGCCAAAGCAGTTTATACTGCACCTTCGTCCGTTCCCGATTGGACTCCCGTGGTGAATGTGAGATTGAAAAATGCTCCCGGCAACATGGAACTGACGCTTGTATGCAACATCACCATTTTATGGGAAGGAGCCAGGTGGAGAGTTGATGGCGGTCCATGGATAACCGGCCGCTCACCCGGAGCTGTACTTGTATCAGGTGTAAACTCTATACGCATTCATGCTGATAAAAATGCCACCGAAACGATATTGATTGATTGGAAGCACAATTCATCCTTGCCTGCTGATTACCCATGGAATCTGAATGGTTTTCCAACGTTTACCTATACTGTCAATGGCCCGTACTATTTACATATATACCCGGTTAGTCCTAATGTAGGGGCTCCCAGTCCCGGAAGTTTAAAGATCACTGAATACGATGCAAGGCCGGGAGGATATGTAGCAGGAACGTTTACGCTTGATAAAGCGGCGAAATACAATACTTGTCCAACCTGTGGTGCAAGCCTGCACAAAATTGAAGGCTCGTTCAGGGTGAAATGGGCAGGGCAGTAGGAAAGAAGAATAATGATCTAAATAAAAATGCCGGTACTTTAAATACCGGCATTTCTTTTAAATAACCTAATGACTAAAAGTCCAGTAAATTCTATTTCTGCTTATACACATCATCATTTCCTTTATACTCAATCCAGTTAAAATAAGTTTTGGAAGTAGAAGGCTTACCGAGTGAAGTGGCATACATTCCAAACACACTTCCAACAAAACCGCCGGCAACACTTGTGCTCAGGAATTTTCCATCTACACCATCCAATAACAAATTCCATTTTTTATTATCAGCCGACCAGTAAAATGAATAAGTAGGACCTTCGGAAACAATGCGCAGGTAAACATTTTGAGCATTGCCGGGAAGCGTTTGCGATTTCAACAGATCCATTTCCTCCCGTGGTTTTGACTTGTACAATTGAATAACCGGTTTGTTTCCTTCCATGGAGCGGCACAGGTAATAAAAATTACGTTCGCTTTGGAAAATGGTCAATCCTGCTTTTTCATTTTCAGCAGCGGGGTTAAATGACAGAGCAACTGTAGCCGTGCATTTTATGTGCGATTGACGGAAACCAACAAAAGAAGGATTGGCTCTTCCGCCAACGGTTTCAGGTCTTACCTGCATGCCCAAAAATCCTTTTCTGTCAGAAGTGTTGTACCATTTATCAGTTACCGTTCTTAAAAAAATAAAACGGTCGTCTAAATTGCTGCTGTTAAAATCATTTCTGTAGGTAAAGTTTCCACTGAATGGATTCACTGGTTTTTTATTGATGTTCGGCTGGGGCAGGGGATAAAAATATTTTACTTCTTCATCGCCTTCGGTAATAACAGGCCAGCCATCTTTCCATCTTACGGGAGTTAAAAATGTTTCCCTTCCAATGTTGTAAAAATCTCCTTCATAAGGACGGCAGCCTAAGAATACAGCATACCATTTGCCATCGGGTGTTTCTACCAAGTCAGCATGTCCGGCTGTAGTGATCGGGAATTTTCTATTGGGATCCAAATGTCTTTGTGTAAGTATTGGATTGCCCTTGTAGGACTCATAAGGTCCGTCAACATTTTTACTTCTGAAAATAACTTCAGAGTGATTGAATCCTGTCCCACCTTCAGCACACATCAGGTAGTATTGTCCATTGATTTTGTAAATGTGTGGAGCTTCAATCCAAACAGGGTGTTTCGTAGTATCAGTTCCCCCGTTTACCAGCAGTGTTTCTTCATCACTTGCTTTCAGGTTTTTGTAATCAAAACTTCTCAATCGAATAGTGCGATGCCCATTCCACAACGATTTATTATCGGGCGGAATACTATTGTAAACAAGATAAGCCTTGTCAGTTTCTTCATCAAAGTATAAAGAAGGATCAATGCCTTGTGCATTCTTCAACCATACAGGATTACTCCAGGGGCCTTTCGGATCTTTTGCAGTGATCACAAAATTTCCTCCTTTGTCAATCAGTGTACAAACAATGTAAAACAAACCTTTATAGTAGGTGATGGATGGTGCAAACAATCCTCTCGACACACCTGCACCCATCAGATCCAACTGTTCAGGCCTGTCCATAGCATGACCAATTTGCTTCCAGCTCACCAGGTCTTTACTATGAAAAATAGGAAGACCGGGATAGTAAGCAAATGACGAATTAACCAGATAATAATCATTTCCCGCACGGCAAATGGCGGGATCGGGATAAAAGCCATTGAGGATTGGATTACTGTACTGCTGCGCACTGGCCATTAAGCCACAACTAATCAATAGAGAAAACAATAAACGCTTCATAAGATTTATTTTAAACAAAAAGACTCAGAATTAAAACGCCAACAAGACCGATGATGGAAATAAGCGTTTCCATTACAGTCCATGATAAAAAAGTTTGCTTTAAAGAAAGATTAAAAAATTCTTTGAACATCCAGAAACCGGAATCGTTGATATGTGAACCAAATACGCTTCCTGCACCAACCGATAGTACCATTAATTCAGGAGAAACACCAGTGGTAATGAGCGGCGCCACTACACCTGCAGCGGTAATACCTGCAACCGTTGCCGAGCCAATGGATACTCTCAACAATGCCGTAACAATCCAGGCAAAAAGGAGAGGAGGCATATTGAACTTGCTGCTGAATGATGAAATATAACTGCCCGTGCCACTGTCTCTCAATACCTGGCTGAAAACACCACCTGCAGTGATGATGAGCAATATCAGGGCAATACCTGAAATGGCGTCACTTGTCCACTTCATTGCGGTGGGCATACTAGCTCCACTCCTGATTCCGAAATAGTAAATAGCTAAAAGAACAGCGATCAATAATGCCACGGTAGCATTTCCGACAAACAATAAAATTGTTTTCACCAAACCATCCGGCACAAAATAAGATGCGATCACTGAAAGCGTAATCAAAAAAACAGGCAACAATGCAATTAAAAAACTTGGTAAAGCTGCAGGTAATTCTTTTTGAGGAGCTTTCTCATCGGCTAAAAAAGATTTTGATACATCAACTTTTATGTTCTTTAACCTTCTTCCTAACAATGGTCCTGCAATAATAACGGCAGGTATGGCCATCAGCATTCCGTAAAGCAATACTTTGCCCATATCTGCATTTAGAGTGTTTACAAGATATACGGGGCCTGGATGAGGAGGTAAGAAGCAATGCGTGGTGGACAAAGATGCTGCAGTTGGAATAGCGATATACAATAAAGGAAGCTTTGTTTTTTTTACCAGTGTAAAAATCAGGGGAACCAGAATTACAAAGCCTGCGTTGTAATACAGAGGAATGCCGATTAAAAGCCCCGTAACCGTTACAGCCCACTGAACATTTTTTTGTCCAAAGCTTTGGATAAGCGTGGAAGCGATTTTTTCTGCTGCTCCGCTAACTTCCAAAACTTTTCCAAGTATGGCGCCGAGGCAAATGATCAACGCCAGTCCGCCCAGGGTATTGCCCACACCTGTTTCAAACGATTTTAAAACAGCATCTGGTGACATCCCAAGTAACAGCCCTGCCACAATTGCTACAATAAGCAATGAAAAAAAAGGACTGAGTTTTTTAGCAGTAAAAAATATTTGCAAGGCAATTGCAAATGCGAGGATAAGTAGTGGCATGATGTGTTTTTATTTTGATACCAGCGATATCGCTTCGATTGAGCTTTCGTTGCGTCGCAATCCTTTCATCGTTCAGTATCCCGATAGCTATCGGGACTAATCGTCATAATTCGACGTCACCCGAAAGGAAGGAAAGGTCGCCTTTATAAGAGTATGACGAAGCAACCTCGCAATGAAAAAATAGTTTCATCAATTGAGATTGCTTCGCTTTATCCTGTAATGAAACAGATAAAATTTATTTCTTTTTCTCCGTCTCTTTTCCTTTACTCCACCACATTTCTGAGGGTTCCGATGCCCTCAATGG